>NZ_JAQJCG010000007.1:0-249082 GCF_030182565.1 Rhizobium centroccidentale
TCGTCCTGGCAAACGCACTCATCCGGGAAGATCGCTTTTGGACGCCTCAACAAGCTTGACTAAGACGGATACTGCGCACTTTTCCTGGAATTGCTCTAATCTCAGGTTTCAATCAAAACGATCTCCAGCTTGCGCAGTTCTTCCGGATCGGCCATCGCGTCGATAACGGTAATCATGCCATCTGCATTGAGGGTGCAACGCAGGGCGATGCGCAGCTGTCCGTCGATGACGACGATGGCACCGACCGCGCCGTTGATGACCGCCAACCGGGCTCCCCGCGCACGGCCCCGGAAGGTCTTGGCGACATCCACGCGCCCGCGGATTTCGCCGGCCGCTCCCATGCGGGCGGCAACCGCATCCGGCCGGAAGACGGCTTCGGGATCGAGGACGGCGAGTAGCGCCTGCAGATCGCCGTCACGAGAGGCTGTGAAGAAGGCGTCTACGACGTGGCGCTGGCGGGTGAGGTCGGCCTCCGTCGTTGATGGCGTGTCCTGCACGCGGCGGCGGGCGCGGCTCGCAAGCTGGCGTGTCGCGACAGTCGTGCGCCCCAGAATCGGGGCAATGTCATCGAAAGAGGCGTCGAACATATCGTGCAGGACGAAGGCAAGCCGTTCGGCCGGGTTCAGCTTTTCCAATACGACCAGAAGAGCGAGGCCGACGGAGTCCGCGAGCAAGGCATCCTGTTCCGGGTCGGTGCCGTTTCCAGCCTCATGCATCACCACCGGCTCTGGAACATGGATGGTCAGCGGCTCCTCGCGGCGCGATTTGCGTGATCGCAGCAGATCGAGGCAGATGCGCGCCGTGACAGTCGTCAGCCAGCCGGCGAGATTTTCAATCTCCAATGCGTCGCTCCGGACAAGGCGCAGCCATGTCTCCTGCACCGCATCTTCCGCCTCCGTGCGCGAGCCTAGCATGCGGTAGGCGACGGCGCGCAGATGCGGCCGGTTCGCCTCGAATTTCTCTGCCTGCCACTTTTTTTCGTCCATCGGTCACATCTCCTCGTCCTCATCCGTCAAACCCATGACGAACGAAATCCGGCCGGTGTGACATCGGATCGGCGGGAAAGTGCATCGTCGGGAGATGAGCCGCAACAGGGCTCTCACAATCAGAGGAAAGAATTATGCAAGCTCGTATGAAGAACCCGGTCCTCGTTCTGCCCGAAACGCTGCAGGCGCTCTTGGCCGTCAGCAATTCGATTAAAGATCGCGGCCTGTCGGAAAACATCATGGACCTCGTGCATCTGCGCATCAGCCAGATCAACGGCTGCAGCGTCTGCACCGACATGGGCTTTCGCAAGCTGCAGAAGGCGGGCGAGACCATGGAGCGCATCGTCGGTGTCTCCGCCTGGCGCGAAATGCCCTACTTTTCCGATGCCGAACGCGCCGCTTTGGCACTTGGGGAAGCCGTCACCCGCCTTGCCGACCGGCCGGATGCCGTCACAGACGAAATCTGGAACGAGGCCACAAGACACTACGACGAAAAGGCGCTCTCCGCCCTCATCATTGCAATAGCGATCGACAATGTGTGGAACCGACTGAACTCGACGGTTCGTCAGCAGGCAGGCGCTTCCTGGAACTGATTGTTCGCAATCGGCACCACCTTCTTCACAGAGAGAAGAAGGTGGTGTGCGTCTCAAGCTTCGCCGACCCGCGAGGTTGCCAGCAGCTTCGCCAGCCAGTCGACGAAAACGCGTACCTTGTTGCTCAGATGCCGGTTGGGCGGATAAACGATGTGCATGGGCAGCGTCGGCCGGGTCCAGCCGGAGAGGACGGGCACGAGGTCGCCCTTGGCAAGGGCATCCCGCGCCATGAAGCTGGGAACCTGCGCGATGCCGAGGCCGGTCATGGCTGCTTGCAAATAGCTGCGGCTGTCATTGACCGAGAGGATGTAGCGGGGAGTGATTTCCAGCGACTCGTTGCCGCGTTCGAACAGGAAAGGAATCGTGCGGCCGGTTTGCGCGCGGAAATAGCTGACCGCGTAGTGACTGGTTTCCAGCTCCTCCGGCCGCTCCGGAATGCCGTGCTTCTCGATGTAAAGCGGAGCGGCGCAGGTGACGAGATGGATCTCGCCGACCCGGCGAGCGATCAGCGACTGGTCGCTCGGCATGCCGGCACGCAATGCGCAATCGACATTTTCGGCCAGATAGTCGACCAGCCGGTCCCCGACGCCGAGGTCGATATGGATATCCGGATAGCGCTGGTGGAAATCGCAAAGCGCCGGCATGACGATCTTTTCGGCGAAGGCGCCGGCCATTTCCACGCGCAGGCGGCCACTTGGCAGGCTCTGCGAATTGCTGATGCTGCCGTCCAGCTCCTCTATCTCGGAGAGGATCTGAATCGCCCGCTCGTAATAGAGCGCGCCATCCGTCGTCACCATGACGCGGCGGGTCGTACGGTTGAGGAGTTTCGCGTGCAGATGCGCCTCCAGCGACTGGATGAGCGTCGTCACCGTCGCTTTCGGCATGGAGAGGGCGGCTGCGGCGCGGGTAAAGTTACCCGTCTCCACCACACGCGCGAATGCCCGCATTGCTGATAACTGGTCCATTCCATGATGTCCCTCGACCCGATGAAAAGAGGTCGATTGTTTGTAATGGTGAATAGTCTGATCGAATATAGGCTACTTATTCTCGAAGCGGAATAACAATATGTTCTTTTCAAGATTGTTGCAATGCGGCACGGGGGCGCTGAAAGCCGCATTATCGAGAATATGATTGTGAAGCATGCTAAACGGTTGCTGCATCATCATATTCACTCGAACAGACAGGGATTTGGGTTGATGAGTGCGCCGTGGAAAGATGTTGTGCTGGAAAACGTGCCTACGGGGCCGGTGGAAGCGCGGATCTACAACGGTGAAGGTTTGAAGAAGGCGGCACCCCTTGTGCTTTATCTGCATGGCGGCGCCTTTCTCGATACCTGTCACGCGACCAACAGGCCAGTGGCGGCAAGCCTCGCTGAGGCCGGAGCCATCGTAGTTGCGGCGGATTATACCAGCTGCAATCAGAATGCTTTTCCGAAGGTGCTGGAATGCGCCTACGGGCTTCTCGCCTACCTCAGCAACAAGCGGAACATGCTTGCGCTGGGCGGAGCGAAAAAATCGCTGCTGTTTGTCGCCGGTGAGGAATCGGGTGGCAATGTTGCAGCGGGCGTCGCTTTAAAGGCGCGCGATCAGATGCCGGGTTCGTTGGACGGACAGGTTTTGATATCGCCTTTGCTTGATCCCTTCATGGGATCGAAATCTTTCCTCCAGGCGGAGGAAAGCGGCATGCGCGAGCGCTGGACGGAGGGTTGGAACCGTTACCTGGGTTTCCTGGGCGGTGTCTGTCACCCCTATGCAGCGCCTCGATACTGTTCGCGGCTTTCGGGCCTCGCGCCGGCATTGGTGCTCACGGCCGAGGACGACCCGCTCCGCGACGAGAGCATGGAATACGGCAGTCGGCTGAAAGCGGCTGGCGTCCGTGTTCGCCAGCAAGTCCTTCCCGCCGGGACAGGCTGGCCCACCCTCTATGGCGGGCAGTCGAAGGACAGACCTTCATGGCAGCAAGATATCTGCTGTTGTTTCAAGGGTTTTGTCGAAGACGTGCAGGCTTGATCGACTAGGAGATCCTGTTCGCGAGGGATGAGCGCGGATTGGGCTGATGTCGAAGGCATGAGACCGGAGCGATGGTCACGCGGATGCGCGGTGCTTCGGCCCCTGATTTTGTTGAGACGATAGGAATTTGAGGTCCCGTATCCCAAGACGGGGCCAAAGGAGAGACTGACATGAAGTCCAACGATAAGCGCTGGGCCCTGTGGGGCGCCGGCATGGGTGTTGCTGCGGCTGTTGCTGGTGGGGCCTTCTATCTGGAGCTGCCGCGCGGCGCGCAGGCAACAGAGGCGGCGAGCCCGGCCGCAAAGCCGGCTATCCCCGTTACGGTTGCGGCCGTCGAGCCGCGTGACATCACACCCTGGCAGGAATTTTCCGGCCGTCTGGAAGCCATCGACCGTGTCGAGGTCCGGCCGCGTGTCGCCGGAGCGATTCAATCGGTGCATTTCCGCGAGGGCGCCCTGGTCAAGCAGGGCGACCTGTTGGTGACGATCGATCCGGCACCCTATGAGGCGGCTGTTGCCCAAGCTCAAGCCCAGGTCGGGGCAGCAAAAGCCAAGCTCGATCTCGCTAAAGTCGAAGTCGATCGCGGCCGGAAGCTCTTCGACAACAAGACGATTTCGCAGAGTGACATGGATACCCGCACCAGCAACTCTGCCGAGGCAGAGGCCAATCTGAAGGCTGCAGAGGCAGCCCTTCAGACCGCGCAGCTGAACCTCGACTATACGCAGGTCCGCGCCCCGATCGCCGGCCGCGTCGGCAAGATCGCCGTCACCGTCGGCAATCTCGTGGCTGCCGGTTCGTCGTCGCCGGCACTGACGACGCTCGTTTCGGTCGATCCGATCTATGCGAGCTTCAGCGCCAATGAGCAGACCGTAACGCAGGCTCTGGCCGAACTGCCGGCAACCGGCGGCGCTGTTCCGCCCGTCGAGCAGATCCCGGTTCAGGTCGGCACGGCAAGCGACAATGGCACGCCGATCAAGGGCAAATTGCAGCTGATCGACAACGAAGTCGACGCAGCAAGCGGCACCGTCAGCGTTCGCGCCGTTTTCGATAATCCGGGCGGTCGTCTCATCCCAGGTCAGTTCGTGCGGGTCCGCATGGGCCAGCCGAAGGCCGAGAACAAGATCGTCATCGACGACCGTGCAGTCGGCACCGACCAGGACAAAAAGTTCGTCTTCGTTGTGGATGGCGAGAACAAGGTCAATTACCGGCAGGTCCAGCTCGGATCGCTGGTCGATGGCCAGCGAGTGATCGAGAACGGCTTGAAACCTGGCGAAAAGATCGTCGTCAACGGGTTGCAGCGCATCCGTCCCGGTGCAGTCGTCGCGCCGCAATTGGCAGAGAAGGTCGCGACCGCTCAATAAGACTTCGCCTTCTGCCCGTGGGCAGAAGGCCGACATTCCGAAATCACATGATCCGCCGACGGCTCTCAAATCGTCGGACAGGAATTTTGCATCCGTTCTCACCCCAGAGGGGGCTTTGATATGAACATCTCCAGATTCTTTGTCGACCGCCCGGTCTTTGCCGGTGTTCTTTCGGTCCTCATCGTGGTCGCCGGCCTGATCGGCCTCAGAGCGCTGCCGATCTCCGAATACCCAGAGGTCGTGCCCCCGTCGATCGTCGTGCGCGCCACCTATCCGGGCGCCAACCCGACCGTCATCGCCGAAACGGTGGCGACGCCGCTCGAAGAGCAGATCAACGGTGTCGAGGGCATGCTCTACATGTCCAGCCAGGCGACATCAGACGGCGTTCTCAACGTGACGGTCACCTTCAAGCTCGGCACCGATCCGGACAAGGCGCAGCAGCTCGTGCAGAATCGCGTTTCGCAGGCCGAGCCACGCCTGCCCACGGAAGTCCGTGCCCTCGGCATCACGACCGTCAAGAGCTCGCCCGACTTCATCATGGTCGTCAATCTCGTCTCGGACGGGGCCGACCACGACATCACCTATCTGCGAAATTATGCGACCCTGAATATCAAGGATCGGCTCGCCCGGATCGAAGGCGTTGGGCAGGTGCAGGTCTTCGGCGCCGGCGACTATTCCATGCGCGTGTGGATCGATCCGCAGAAGGCGGCCGAGCATAATCTTGCCGCCAGCGACATCAGCAATGCGATCAGCTCCCAGAACGTCCAGGCTGCGGCTGGCATCATCGGTGCCTCACCCAGCCGGCCGGGCGTAGATCTGCAGCTCAACGTCAATGCCCAGGGCCGCCTGCGCACACCTGAGGAGTTCGGCAACATCATCGTCAAGACGGGCGCCAATGGCGAGATCACCCGCCTTCGCGACGTCGCTCGCGTCGAGCTCGGTGCGGAAGACTACACGCTGCGTTCGCTGCTCGACGGCAAGCCGGCGGTCGCCGTCGCAGTTCTCCAGGCGCCCGGTTCGAACGCGATCGAGATCGCGAACAACGTGCGCTCGACCATGAATGTGCTGCAGCAGGCCATGCCGGCGGGCGTTAAGTACGAGATCGTCTATGATACGACGAAATTCGTCCGCGCCTCGATCGAGAAGGTGATCGACACGCTGCTCGAAGCCATCGCGCTCGTCGTCCTCGTCGTCATCCTCTTCCTGCAGACATGGCGCGCCTCGATCATCCCGCTGATCGCCGTTCCGGTGTCGATCATCGGCACCTTCGCGGTGATGTATGTCTTCGGCTTCTCGATCAACGCGCTTAGTCTGTTCGGCCTGGTGCTGGCGATCGGTATCGTCGTGGACGACGCGATCGTGGTGGTGGAGAACGTCGAACGCAATATCGAGAGCGGGCTCAGCCCGCGAGACGCCACCTACAAGGCCATGAAGGAAGTCTCCGGTCCGATCATCGCGATCGCGCTGGTCCTCGTCGCGGTTTTCGTGCCGCTCGCCTTCATCTCCGGCCTGTCCGGCCAGTTCTACCGCCAGTTCGCGCTGACGATTGCCATCTCGACCGTCATCTCGGCCTTCAATTCGCTCACCCTGTCTCCTGCGCTGGCATCTCTGCTCCTGAAGGGCCATCATGCGCCGAAGGATCGGTTGACGCGGGTCATGGACGCGGTCTTCGGCTGGTTCTTCCGCGGCTTCAACCGGGCGTTCGGAGCCGGTTCGAAATATTACGGCAAGGGCGTCGGCCGTCTGGTCTCGCGCAAGAGCATCGTCATGGTGGTCTATCTCGCGCTGGTGGGAGCGACCTATAGCCTGTTCACAACGGTTCCAGGTGGTTTCGTGCCGTCGCAGGACAAGCAGTATCTGATCGGCTTCGCACAGTTGCCGGATGCTGCAAGCCTCGACCGTACGGAAAGCGTGATCAAGCGCATGACTGATATCGCGCTGAAGCAGCCGGGCGTCGCCAATGCGATCGCCTTCCCGGGCCTGTCGATCAACGGCTTCACCAATTCCTCGAATGCGGGCATCGTTTTCGTGACGCTGAAGGACTTCGACGAGCGTAAGACGCCGGACCTTTCGGGCGGGGCGATCGCCATGGCACTGAACCAGAAGTTCGGCGCCATTCAGGATGCCTTCATCGCCATGTTCCCGCCGCCGCCGGTCAACGGTCTCGGTACGACGGGCGGCTTCAAGCTGCAGATCGAGGATCGCGCCGGTCTCGGCAACCAGGCGCTCGATCAGGCGGCCAAGGCAGTGATCGGCAAAGCCTACCAGACACCGGAACTCACCGGCATCTTCTCGAGCTTCCAGATCAACGTGCCGCAGCTCTTTGCCGATCTCGACCGCGCCAAGGCCGAGCAGCTCGGGGTCTCCGTCACCGACGTCTTCCAGGCGCTGCAGATCTATCTCGGTTCGCTCTATGTGAACGACTTCAACGCCTTCGGCCGCACTTACAGTGTCCGCGTGCAGGCCGATGCCAAGTTCCGCGCTCAGCCGGAAGATATCGGCCAGTTGAAGGTTCGTTCGGCATCGGGTCAGATGATCCCGCTTTCAGCCCTGCTGAAGGTGGATGCCACGACGGGTCCGGAACGCACGAACCGCTATAACGGCTTTCTGGCAGCTGACATCAATGGCGGCCCGGCGCCCGGTTTCTCGTCAGGCCAGGCACAGGCAGCGATCGAGAAGATTCTGCATGAGACGTTGCCGCCCGGTATAGACTTCGAATGGACGGATTTGACCTACCAGCAGATCCTGGCCGGCAATTCCAGCGTCGTCGTCTTCCCGCTGGCGCTGCTCCTGGTCTTCCTTGTGCTGGCCGCCCAATACGAGAGCCTAGCCTTGCCGCTCGCCATCATCATGATTGTGCCGATGGGCGTCTTGGCGGCGCTGACCGGCGTCTGGCTCACGGGTGGAGACAACAATATCTTCACCCAGATCGGCCTGGTGGTGCTCGTCGGTCTATCGGCAAAGAACGCGATCCTGATCGTGGAGTTCGCCCGCGAGCTGGAATTCGAGGGCCGCACGCCGGTTCAGGCTGCGATCGAAGCCAGCCGTCTGCGTCTGCGCCCGATCCTGATGACCTCTATGGCCTTCATCATGGGTGTCGTGCCGTTGGTCACCTCGACCGGTGCCGGTGCCGAGATGCGCGCCGCCATGGGTATCGCGGTGTTCTCGGGCATGATTGGTGTGACCTTCTTCGGCATCTTCATGACCCCGGTGTTCTACGTGTTGATCCGCAGGCTGACAGGCAATCGTCCGCTCAAGCAGCATCACCACAACGACAACGAACATTCGGCGGAGGTACTCCCGATCGCCGCCGAATAGAGGCCTTGCCGAATCGACCTCCAGTCCTCGACAGGCCAGGGGCGGGACCGAAAGGTCCCGCCTTTTCCTTTATCTGCGGCCTATTCCGAATTCAGGGTCGAAGAATTTTCGGCTAGGTCGCCGATTTTCTTTGCATGCTGGCACCATAGGTTTATCAAGCTCTTGGATGATTTGATTGACGTACATCGGGCATGAGGAGTGGCCGGTTGGCGCAAGGACCCAAAGGGCGATAGCATACCTCGGGGTTGGTGCGTCGCATTCGGAGGATAGTCTATGAGCGGCAGGAAGATCGCTTTTCTCGGCACGGGATTGATGGGTGCGCCGATGGCGCGGCGTTTGCTGGCCGCCGGGTTTGCCGTGACCGTCTGGAATCGCGATCGCAGCAAGGCGGAACCTCTGGCTGCCGATGGCGCAACCGTCACAGATACGGCGGTAGAGGCGGCGCGGGGAGCCGCGGTGCTTTTCACAATGCTGACGAATGGCGGAGCTGTCGGCGAAGTCCTGTTCGGCAGCGGCGTGGCCGATGTGCTGGAGGCTGGCGCGATCGTTATCGACAACAGCTCGATATCGCCGGCCGTTGCCCGTGAACATGCCTTCAAACTTGCCGAGCGCGGTATCCGACACATCGATGCGCCGGTCTCCGGTGGCGTGGTGGGGGCGGCTGCCGGAACGCTCGCGATCATGGCTGGCGGCGATGCCGGCGTCATCGACAGCGTGCGCGATATCATGGCGCCTCTCGGGCGCGTAACCCGTGTTGGTCCGAGCGGGACAGGCCAGCTTGCAAAGCTCGGCAACCAACAGATCGTCGCCGTAACCATCGGAGCCGTTGCGGAAGCGATGCTGCTGGTCGAGGCCGGCGGCGGTTCGCGCGAGGCTTTTCGTGACGCTATTCGCGGCGGGTTCGCCGAAAGCCGGATTCTGGAGCTGCATGGCCAGCGCATGATCGAACGCAACTTCGAGCCTGGCGGCACAGCCCGCAATCAATTGAAGGATCTCGATACGGTGCTGGCGGCGGCGCAGAACCTGTCGCTTCATCTGCCGTTGACCGAAGCCGTCCGAGCCGAGTTTGCCGAATTCGTCGAAAACGGCGGCGGCGAGCAGGATCACAGCGGCCTGCTACAGCATCTGGAAGACAAGAATGTCCGAGGAAAGGCTTGAGGAAGAGATGAGCGATCAGCGTGCATCCAAGCGTCGTCTGCGTTCGCAGGACTGGTTCGACAATCCGGATCATATCGATATGACGGCGCTCTATCTCGAGCGCTTCATGAATTACGGCATCACGCCGGAGGAATTGCGGTCCGGCAAACCGATTATCGGCATCGCCCAAAGCGGTAGCGATCTGACACCCTGCAATCGCCATCACCTCGATCTCGCCAAGCGCGTGCGCGACGGCATTCGCGATGCGGGAGGCATCCCGATCGAGTTTCCGACGCATCCGATCTTCGAGAACTGCAAGCGTCCGACGGCGGCGCTGGACCGCAATCTCGCCTATCTTGGCCTGGTGGAAGTGCTCTACGGCTATCCGCTCGATGGCGTCGTGCTGACGACCGGCTGCGACAAGACCACGCCATCGGCATTGATGGCGGCCTCGACAGTCAATATTCCCGCGATCGTTCTCTCCGGCGGACCTATGCTCGACGGTTGGCATGAAGGCGAGCTTGCCGGCTCCGGCACGGTGATCTGGCGCTCGCGCCGCAAGCTGGCGGCAGGCGAGATCGACGAGGAGGAGTTCATGGAGGCGTCTCTCGCCTCGGCTCCATCGATCGGCCATTGCAATACGATGGGAACGGCTTCCACCATGAATGCCATGGCGGAAGCGCTTGGCATGTCGCTCACCGGCTGTGCCGCCATTCCAGGCGCCTATCGCGAGCGGGGACAGATGGCTTACCGCACGGGACGACGAGCCGTCGAGCTGGTTCTTGCCGATATCAAGCCCTCGGATGTGCTGACGCGCGAGGCTTTCCTCAATGCCATCAGGGTCAATTCCGCGATCGGCGGCTCGACCAATGCGCAGCCGCATCTGGCCGCCATGGCCAAGCACGCCGGCGTCGAGCTCCATCCCGACGACTGGCAGGTGCATGGTTTCGACATTCCGCTGCTTGCCAATGTACAGCCGGCGGGCGCCTATCTCGGCGAGCGCTTCCATCGTGCCGGCGGCGTTCCGGCCATCATGTGGGAGTTGCTGCAGGCCGGCAAGCTGGATGGCAGCTGTCCGACGGTCACCGGCCGGACGATGGCGGAGAATTTGAAGGGCCGGGAGGCGACAGATCGCGAGGTCATCCGTCCCTTCGCACAGCCGCTGAAGGAGCGCGCCGGCTTCCTGGTGCTCAAAGGCAATCTGTTCGATTTCGCCATCATGAAGATGAGCGTCGTCTCAGAGGAGTTCCGCAGCCGCTACTTGCAGGAGCCGGGCCACGAAGGCGTGTTCGAGGGGAGGGCGGTTGTTTTCGACGGCTCCGAGGATTATCACAAGCGCATCAACAATCCCGATCTCGGCATCGACGAAAGGACCATTCTCGTCATCCGCGGCGCTGGGCCGATCGGCTGGCCGGGATCGGCGGAAGTCGTCAACATGCAGCCGCCGGATCATCTTCTTAAAAGGGGCATCAAGAGCTTGCCGACGATCGGCGATGGGCGCCAATCTGGCACGGCCGACAGCCCCTCCATTTTGAATGCCTCGCCGGAAAGTGCGGCCGGCGGCGGCCTTGCCTGGCTCAGGACCGGTGACATCATCCGCATCGATTTCAATCAGGGACGCTGCGACATGCTGGTGGACGAGGCGGAGATCGCGCGTCGCAAGGGCGACGGCATTCCGGCGGTGCCGCCGGATGCGACGCCATGGCAGCGCATCTATCGCCGTTCGGTCACGCAGCTTTCCGACGGAGCCGTGCTGGATGGCGCCGCCGATTTCCGCGGCATCGCTGCCAATCCGCCGCGGCACAACCATTGAGAGGCGCCGGCCGTTGGCAGGGATTGCAGTGCTGCTATTAATTTGGGTAGCTTGCGCAGGCATTAAAGTTCGCGAAAGGGAGTAGTGCAACTATAATTGGCTGCGATTAGTTGGTCTCTTCAGTTTCCGAAGGGGGTAGTGCTCTTTGGCAGAGACGACATCAGGACGAAGCGAAGAAGAGTTCCAGGACCTTTTGAGGAGGCTGGAGCTGGCGCTGGAGGCGTCTCAAATCGGTGTCTGGCAGCATAATGTCAACGAGCAGGAATTGCTCTGGGACTCGCAGATGCACAAGCTCTACGGGACCGGACTTCATGAGCACCGGGTTTCGTCAGACGTCTGGATGAATGCGCTGCATCCCGAGGACCTCGAAGGGGCTATCCGCGACTTCGATGTCGCGCTGGCCAGGAAGGGTTTCTACAATTCCCAGTTCCGCATCATCCTGCCCGGAGGCGAGGTGCGTCATCTGCGCTCGCGCGCGCATTATTATGAGGATGCCGACGGGGCGCCTTCTTTCATCGGCGCGGAATGGGACGTCACCGCCGACGTCCTGCTCAATCGCGAGCTGAGTGGTCAAAAAGCGATCGCCGAAGCGCGTGCCGTTGCATTGGAGCACAGTCGCGCGCGAATAGAACATGCCGCCGATCACGACTATCTCACGGGCCTTCCAAACCGCCGCTATTTCGACCGGCGTCTGGCCGAGTTGCGCAACGATGCGTCTATCGGGACTCTTGCGATCCTCCATATCGATCTCGATGGGTTCAAGGAGATCAACGACAAATGGGGTCATGCGGCTGGTGACGCCACGCTGCAGAGCGCTGCCGCCCGCATTTCCGGAGCGATAACCGCCAACGACATCGTCGCCCGCATCGGCGGCGACGAGTTCGTGGCCGTGCTGGTCAATATCGGCAGTGTCGAAAGGCTTCAAGCGATCGCCGACGACATTCTATCCCGATTGCGCCGCGAAGTGCGTTTCGGCAACGAGATGCTGAAGATCGGCGCGTCCATTGGCGGGGCGATAGGCCAGACGAGCGGCGCAGGCAATCTGCTGGCAGAATCCGATGTCGCCCTTTTTCAGGCCAAGAAACTTGGCCGCAACCGGGTGGAGTTCTTCACGCCGCAGCTCCAGTCCGATCTGCATGCAGAACGCCGCCTAGCCGACGAGTTGCGATTGGCGCCAGTGCTGCGACAGATCGAACCCTTCTATCAGATTCAGGTGGATGCGCAGAGCCGCCGCATCGTCGGATTGGAGGCGCTGGCACGCTGGCGGCATCCGGGAAGGGGATTGCTGAGCCCCGTGGCCTTCCTCAAGGTCGCCGATGAATATGGATTTACCGCAGAGATCGATGCGGCCGTGCTGAAGCGCGCACTGGCGGATCGGGCAGCCTGGGTTTCGCAGGGCCTTTCACCGCCGCGCATTGCTGTGAATATCTCTGGTCGCCGGCTTGCCGATCCCGACCTGATCGACGGTTTGAAGGCGCTCAGAATACCGCGCCACGCCATCGCCTTCGAGCTGGTGGAGACCATCTTTCTGGATGAGCCCGACGAGGCCGTGCTTGCCAATATCGCAGGTATCAAGGAGATGGGAATCGATATCGAGATCGATGATTTCGGCTCTGGTCATGCTTCGCTGATCGGTCTCGTCAAGCTGAAACCGAAGCGGCTGAAGATAGACCGTCAGCTGGTGACTGCGGTTACGGTGTCTGAGGAGCAGCGTCGCCTCGTCGGCTCTATCATCGAAATCGCACGCACATTGAATGTCGAGGTGGTCGCCGAAGGGGTCGAGACAGAGGATCATGCGCGCGTTCTCGCCGAGGTCGGCTGCGACGAGCTTCAAGGCTATGCCATCGGCTATCCTTCTTGCGAAAGCGAGACCGCGGCTTTGCTGAAATCAGCCGAGGCATCGAGCCTGAGTTGATCCTCGGCCAATCTTTGCGGCGGATGCTACTGAATCTGCAGGGCGAGGATCAGACCGTAGCTGATGGCGCCCAGCGTCAATAGCGATAGCGTCGCTGCGGCAATCACCCGACCGCCGGCATGGGCGACGGAGCGGATATTGACCGACAGGCCGAGTGCGGCCATGGCGATGACGGTCAAAATGCCGGAAACAGTTTCCATCGGTGCCGCCAGCGTATCCGGGATCAGCCCGAAGGAGCGCAGCGCCATCAATCCCAGGAAGCCGCAGATGAACCAGGGGACCAGAGAATGGTGATGGCCGCCGCGTCCATCCGTTCCTGTCGCCTCCGTCTTGGTGATGATGCCGAGCAGGAAGATGACCGGGCCCAGCATCAGGACGCGGACGAGCTTGACGAGCGTGCCGGTCTGGACAGCGAGCAGGCCGACGGGCGCGGTCGCTGCCAATACTTGCGGCACGGCATAGACCGTCAATCCGGCAAGGGTTCCGTATTGCGGCACACTCATGCTGAAGTGGAAATAGAAAAGCGGCAGCAGAAACACGGCGGCAATGCCGAGGACGGCGGTAAAGGCAAGCGCTGCGGCGATCTCCTGCGAGTCGGCCTCGATCACGGGCGCAACGGCCACGATTGCCGAATTGCCGCAGATCGAGTTGCCGCAGGCGATCAAGGTCGCGAGCTTCGGCGGCAGGCCGAGCGCCCGGCCGATGAGATAGGTGGCCGTGATTGACAGCAGGACGACGATGGCGATGCCGGCAATCAGCCAGACGCCGGCGCCGCGGATCGACGAAAGGCTGATGGAGGCGCCGAGAAGGACGATGGCGATTTCCAGAAGAAGCTTGGCGCTGAAATCGATGCCAGGCTTCATCGCCGGCTTCAGCGGCTTGATCGTGCAAACCGCAATGCCGAGGGCGATGGCAAGCACCAGGCTTTCGATCCACCGGCCACCAAGGAGGCCCACCTCAACATGCTCCGCAGCATAGGCCAGAAGGGCGACGCCCGAGGTGAGTGCGAGGCCGGGAAGGATCTTGTTTGTTCGTTGAGCGATGGACATGGGGCGCCGTCATTCGTTTCTTGTGATTTGGTGACGGCTGGAAAGTCTCATCTGCCGATGTCGACATCCATCGAATATTATCCTATGTTTCATTCGATAAATTAGAATGATTTCCCATGACCTTCGAGCAACTTGCAATCTTCGTCGCTGTCGCCGAGCGAGAACATCTGACCAATGCCGCAGAAGCCATCAAGCTGACGCCATCCGCCGTCAGCTCTGCGATCAAGAACCTTGAGGCCTATTACGGCGTGGAGCTGTTTCATCGCGTCGGTCGAAGGATCGAGCTGACGGAGACGGGCCGATCCTTCCTAGGAGAAGCAAGGACGACTCTTGCACGTGTGCGCTCAGCCGAACTCATGCTTTCGGAACTGGGCGGGCTGCAGCGCGGCCGCCTCAGCCTCTATGCCAGCCAGACCATCGCCAGCTACTGGCTGCCACCCCTGCTGATGCGGTTTCATAGCGACTATCCCGGTATCGAGCTCGATCTTACGATCGGCAATACGCGAACCGTAACCGAAGCCGTTATCGACGGTGCGGCCGAACTGGGTTTCATCGAGGGCGAAGTGGATGCGCCGGCGCTGTCGATGAAGATCGTCGCACAGGATGCGCTCGTCATCGTCGTGCCGCCGCATCATCCCTGGGCCGATGGTCGGCAGCTCACCGCCGCCGATCTTGCAAGCGGCACATCCTGGGTGATGCGGGAGGAGGGGTCGGGCACGCGTTCCGAATTCGAGAATGCGGTTGCCAGGCTCGGGGCTTCGCCGCGTGAACTCGATGTTGCGCTCGTTCTCCCTTCGAATGAGGCAGTGTTATCGGCAGTTTGCGCCGGCCAAAGTGCGGCGGCCGTTTCCAGTGCTGCGGCAAGCGCCTATCTCGGGCAGGGGCTGCTGGTTCGGGCGGCATTCGATCTGCCGGTCCGGAGCTTCCGGCTGCTACGCCATAAGGAGCGCCACGCGAGCAAGGCGGCACTGACGCTGGAGGCGATGTGCAAAGGTTAAGTGCCTGATTTGACGGTCCTGTTACCGTCGTTCGTCCCGTTGCCGGTTGGCGATCACCAGCTTGATCTCGTTGCGCTCCAGCATGGCGCGAATATCGGCCGGTGGGGTGTCGTCGGTGACCAGTACGTCGTAGGTCGCAGGTTCGCTGAGGACGATCGGCGCGCTGCGGCCGAATTTGGCGCTATCGGCGACGACGATGCGGTTTTCGGCGCGGCTGGCCGCCTCCCGCGAATATTCCGCTTCTTCCAGATCATGCAGCATGAAGCCGGAAGCGGCGTTGATGGCACCGACCGAAAGGATCGCGTGGCGCACATTGAAGCGGCGCAGGAAATTGGCGGCCTCCATGCCGAACGTGCCGCCATCATGGCCCCGCAGCTCGCCGCCGGCAAAGAAGACACGATTGCCATTGCGGGTCGCGAGCGCATGGGCAACCGCGACGGCGTTGGTGACGACGAAGAGGTTCTGATGCTTCTGCAGCGCGACGGCGATGAAGGCGGTGGTCGAGCCGACATCGAGAAAGAGCGCATCGCCATCCTCGATCATGGCGGCGACCGAGGCGGCGATCATCCGCTTGGCCTCGGCATTTTCGTTCATGCGCAGATGCAGCGGCGGCTCGATCATCGAGTCCTTGATATGGACCCCGCCATGCACCTTGGTCACAAGCCCGTTGGCCTCCAGGCTGCGGATGTTGCGGCGGATGGTTTCTTCGGAAACGCCGAGCCGTTCGGCCAGGAACTGGATGCGGCTGGCGCCGCCAGCTAACCGCAATTCCTCGAGAATTTCGCGCTCGCGATGGTTGGAGTGCAGCGGTGGCTGGGATGTGCCCGGCATGGTTCCTGATCCTATTGAGGGTATTGATCCCAAACTTGCATGGCTTTCGACTGGCCGGTTCCGTTGCTGGCGCAAGCCTTAATGCACGCAGCCCTTATCCGGTTGCTTCGCGCCTGAGTTTTTAAGACAAATCTCACCTACGGTGAAGCGCAGTCTTTAGGATATCCATAGCTCATCCGATTGGAGATGGTTGCTCGATTCCAACAAAAAGCCAAATATTCGTTTCATTTTGTGGGCCGGTTCTTGACAGCCTTACGTTTGTGGGGAACCTTCGATATCCGATGGATGCTCAGCAGCAGGACCGGAGGGGGGAATGACTGCGACGGCGGAAGACAGGATACATTCTCTCAGCATCTGGCGCGGGCCGATCGACATCGAACCGCTGGTGGGCGGCATTACCAATCGCAACTATCTGGTCGGCAATGATGGCCGCCGCTTCGTCGTGCGGCTCGGATCGGACATTCCCGTTCATCACATCAGCCGCGCAAACGAGGTGGCTGCGAGCAGGGCCGCCCATGCTGCCGGTCTTTCGCCTGCCGTGATCCATCATGAGCCCGGCATATTGGTGCTGGACTATATCGACGCAAGGCCGCTGTCAGCCGATGATATAAGAAATCCAGTCATGATGAGCCGGGTCGTGCCGCTCGTCCGGTCCTGTCATCGGGACGTCGCCCGGCATTTTCGCGGACCGGCGGCTATCTTCTGGGTCTTTCATGTGGTCCGGGATTATGCGGCTCTGCTGGAGGCCGGTGACAGTCGACACAAGCCGTTGCTGACTTCCTTTCTGGAGATTGCCGAACGGCTCGAACGCGAAGCCGGTCCTTTCGAAATCGCCTTCGGACACAACGATCTGCTGGCGGCGAATTTCCTCGATGACGGCAAGCGGCTATGGCTGATCGATTGGGATTATGCCGGCTTCAACACGCCGCTTTTCGATCTCGGCGGCCTTGCCTCCAACAATGAATTCTCGGAAGCGCAGGAAGAGGCGATGCTGGAGGTCTATTTCGAGGCTCCCGTCGGTGACGATCTGCGCCGGCGCTATCAGGCGATGAAATGTGCTTCGCTCCTGCGCGAGACGATGTGGAGCATGGTTTCGGAAATCCATTCCGACATCGATTTCGATTATTCTTCCTATACAGCTGAAAATCTCAGGCGCTTCGAGCGCGCTTGGCAGGATTTTCGCAATTCTTGAGGTGACACGATGAAGGAACTGCCTGCTACCGCAAAGACCGTCGTCATCGGCGGCGGCATCATCGGTTGCTCGACGGCCTACCATCTCGGCAAGCTCGGCTTCACCGATACCGTGCTTCTGGAGCGCAAGAAGCTGACCTCGGGCACGACGTTCCATGCCGCCGGTCTCGTCGGCCAGCTGCGCACCAGCGCCAACATCACGCAGATGCTCGGTTATTCCGTCGATCTCTACAAGAAACTCGAGGCGGAGACGGGGCTTGCCACCGGCTGGAAGATGAATGGCGGGTTGCGCCTTGCCTGCAACGAGGAGCGCTGGACCGAGGTGAAGCGGCAGGCGACGACGGCACAGTCCTTCGGCCTGCAGATGCACCTGCTGACGCCGCAGGAGGCGAGGGACCTCTGGCCGCTGATGGATGTCGATGATCTCGTCGGTGCCGCCTTCCTGCCGACCGACGGCCAGGCCAATCCTTCCGATATCACCCAGGCCCTGGCAAAGGGCGCCCGCATGAGCGGCGTGTCGATCTTCGAGGATACCGAGGTCCTCGATCTAGAGATCGACAAGGGCCGGATTCGTGCCGTCATCACCGAGAAAGGCCGCATCGAATGCGAGCGTGTCGTCGTCTGTGCAGGGCAGTGGACTCGGACTTTTGCCGGCCGCTTCGGCGTCAACGTTCCGCTCGTCTCGGTCGAACATCAATATCTCATCACCGAATCCTTCGGCGTGCCTTCCAACCTGCCGACTCTGCGCGATCCGGATCGGCTGACCTATTACAAGGAGGAGGTCGGCGGGCTGGTCATGGGCGGCTATGAGCCCAATCCCATTCCCTGGGCGCTCGATGGCATCCCTAGGGATTTCCATTACACCTTGCTCGACAGCAATTTCGATCATTTCGAGCAGATCATGGAGCAGGCGCTGGTGCGCGTGCCGGCGCTGCAGACGGCCGGCGTCAAGCAGCTGCTTTGCGGGCCGGAGAGCTTTACCCCCGACGGCAATTTCATTCTCGGCGAGGCACCTGAGCTGAGGAATTTCTTCGTCGGCGCAGGCTTCAATGCCTTCGGCATCGCCTCTGCCGGCGGCGCCGGGATGGCGCTTGCCGAATGGGTCGCCAAGGGCGAGCCGCCTTACGATCTCTGGCCTGTCGATATCAGACGCTTCGGACGTCCGCATTTCGATACCGACTGGGTGCGCACCCGCACGCTGGAAGCCTATGGCAAGCATTACACCATGGCCTGGCCCTTCGAGGAGCATTCCAGCGGCCGGCCCTGCCGCAAGTCGCCGCTTTACGACAGGCTGAAGGCACAAGGTGCCTGCTTCGGCGAAAAGCTCGGCTGGGAGCGACCGAACTGGTTTGCCGATCTCTTTGCTGGCGAGGAGCCGAAAGATGAGTACACGTATGGACGGCAGAACTGGTTCGATGCTGTCGGCCGGGAGCACAAGGCGGTGCGCGAAGCGGCCGTCATTTTCGATCAGACCTCCTTTGCTAAATTCGTGCTGAAGGGCAGGGATGCCGAGGCGGCGATATCCTGGATCGCTTCCAATGACGTCGCCAAGCCAGTTGGCGCCCTGACCTATACCCAGATGCTCAACGATCGGGGCGGCATCGAATGCGACGTCACCGTCGCCCGCATCGCCGAGAACGAGTTCTACATCACCACGGGCACCGGCTTTGCCACCCATGATTTCGACTGGATCGCCCGCAACATTCCGTCCGAAATGCATGCGGAGCTGGTCGATGTAACCTCTGCCTATTCGGTGCTGTCGCTGATGGGGCCGAAGTCGCGCAAGATATTGCAGGCCGTGACGTCGGCCGATGTTTCGAACGCGGCGTTCCCCTTCGGCAAAGTGAAGACCGTTGGTATCGCCGGCTGCCCGGTGCGGGCGCTGCGCATCACCTATGTCGGCGAACTCGGTTATGAGCTGCATGTGCCGGTAGATTATGCGGCTGGTGTCTATGACGTGCTGATGGCCGCCGGCCGCGAACATGGTCTCGTCAATGCCGGCTATCGCGCGATCGAAAGCTGCCGATTGGAGAAGGGCTATCGCGCTTGGGGCTCGGATATCGGGCCGGATCACACTCCGATCGAAGCCGGGCTTGCCTGGGCGGTGAAGACGAAGAAGGACATTGCCTTCCGCGGCAGAGAGGCGATCGAGCGGCAGCTGGCCTCGGGCGTGAAGAAGATGCTCGCCTGTTTCGTGCCCGACGATCCCGAAACCGTGCTTCTCGGCCGTGAGACGATTTATCGCGACGGGCGGCGCGTCGGCTGGCTGTCGAGCGGCGGCTACGGCTACACGATCGGCAAGGCCATCGGCTACGGCTATGTCCGCAATCCCGACGGCGTAACGGAGGATTTCGTGCTTTCCGGACGCTATGAGCTCGATGTCGCGCAACAGCGCGTGCCGTGCCAAGTGTCGCTGAAGCCGCTTTATGATCCGCAAATGGTGCGGATCAAGGGGTGATTGGTGGCCGCGCGCGTTAACTCAACGCGAGCATTTCGGTATGAAGCCTATCGTCTGCTTGGCAGATCCCATGCCCGATAAAGGTTATTGAGAGCCTCGGCCGTGTGGCATTCCACCATCGGCAATTCTGCTTCCCGTAAGATATTTGCGTATTTGGCGCCGCTGTTGCGGGTCTTTACGAGTATCCAGTGAATCATCTCCCATTTGATGCTGTCCTTGGCGCCTTCGAGATGGCCTGCTCGATCTGAGCGGTTGATCAGGGTCCGCTTGAGATAGCGAGAAAAGCGCAGCCAATGATTGGAGGTGATGAGGATGGCGCCGGTAGCGCGGGCCAAACGTTGCGGCATCAGGCGCGTATAATTGCCTTCCATGATCCACTGCTCGCCAAGAATGGCCGCATCATGAAGTGCTGCGAATTCTGCTTCTGGGCGCTGTTGCCAATCGGTATGGGGTAGATGATGAAGCTGATCGAGATGGATCGTTTGAAAGCCAAGCTTTTTGGAAAGTGCAACCGCCAGGGTTGACTTACCGGCATTGGAAGGGCCGAGCACGACAATGCGCTCGCCAAGGGAATGCAAGGGAAGCATGGGGCACCGGTCGGAAAATTGGGGTGGTTTCCAATGGCCGAAGCGAACCACCTTGTCAACGCTTGCGTGTCCTGCTGCTATTATTGCGTGATTTGCGAGACAAACCTGGAAGCAGGCCAGATCAACTCCCGAAAACTGTGATCTCCCTACCGCGGCGTCCGCCATTTTCTTGACATGCCGTTGCTTTCGTCCTCAATCGGCATGCTGGCAACAGATGGAGGCGGAAGACGATGGCGGAAGCGAACATCAAGCTGGAGGAGAGCTGGAAAGAGGCGCTGTCTCCGGAGTTCGAAAGCCCCTACATGCAGCAGCTCAAGGCTTTTCTCGTCGAGGAGAAGCAGCGCGGCAAGGTGATCTTTCCCCGTGGCAGCGAGTATTTTCGGGCGCTGGATCTGACGCCGCTTGACGAGGTGCAGGTGGTCATTCTCGGGCAGGATCCCTATCATGGTTTCGGCCAGGCACATGGGCTCTGCTTCAGCGTGCGCCCCGGCGTGCGCATTCCGCCGTCGCTGGTCAATATCTACAAGGAACTGGAAACCGATCTCGGCATTCCGCCGGCGCGCCATGGCTTTCTCGAAAGCTGGGCGAAACAGGGCGTGCTGTTGCTCAACAGCGTGCTGACGGTGGAGGAATCCCAGGCCGCCTCGCATCAGGGCAAGGGCTGGGAGCGCTTCACCGATGCGGTGATCCGCAGGGTTAACGACGAATGCGACGGCGTCGTTTTCATGCTCTGGGGCTCCTATGCGCAAAAGAAGGCCGCTTTCGTCGATACCGAGCGCCATCTGGTGCTGAAGGCGGCGCACCCTTCGCCGCTATCGGCCCATAACGGCTTTCTTGGCTGCCGGCATTTTTCCAAGGCCAATGCCTATCTGGCCGAGCATGGCCGGGAGCCGATCGACTGGGCGCTGCCGAGCAATCCTGAGGCTCAGTAAGGTGTCTCGTCCCACGGGTTGCTGATCAAAGCGCCGGTGTCGTCGAAATCTCCGACGTTGCGGGTGACGACGATAAGGTCATGAACGATCGCCGTTGCCGCGATTAAACCATCGGCGTCACCACGTGGCCGCTGTGCCGCGATGCGGCCCCATTCGACGGCAATCTGATCGCTAATCGGAAGAATGCGATTGCGATGGTCGTGCCGGAGCTTACGCAACCATTCCTCCAGATGTGCTGCAGTACGCGGGTCCGATTTTCTCTTGAGCGCGATCCCGCGCATGATCTCTCCAAGTGTGATGACACTGAGATAGATGGTGGAGGGGTCGACCGAGCGCAGCCACGTAATCGCTTGGGAATTACCGCGCCGGATTTCCGAGACGACGTTGGTATCGACCAGATACATCAGAAAAGGACATCCCGGCTTGGCGTTTTATCTCGTTTAGATACGGCTTCGGCCAATTCGTCGTCCCAAGCAGGCCCCAACAGCAAATCGTCGGCAAGGCTTGGTTTGCCGGCCAGAAGTACATCATAGTCTTCGGCAGACAGGACGACAGCCGCCCGTTCGCCGCGCAAGGTGACAATTTGGGGCCCTTCGCTGCGTGCTTTCTGCACGACTTTTGAAAACTGGTTCTTTGCATCCTGTAATGGCCAATCCATCGAAAGCCTCTCTGGCTAGACTGTCTAGCTTAAAGTAATATCGCTCTTGTTTGGAATCAAGAGATAAGAGCGATATCGCTTTGCTGTGAACGATCCGAATTTATCGTTCACTCATTGAAGACAATCCGTTTGGCTATTGAGGGCTATCGAAATACCGCCCACAAGACCATCTTCTGCCCATGAGAAACGCCTGCCGGTGCAGGCGAGAAGGGGTTTAAGATGCTTAACCAGATCAAAGGTCTTCACCACGTTACCTCGATGGCGGAAGACGCCCGGACCAACAACAAGTTCTTCACGGATACGCTTGGCCTGCGCCGCGTCAAGAAGACGGTGAATTTCGACGCTCCCGATGTCTATCACCTCTACTATGGTGACGAGGTCGGCACGCCCGGCACGATCATGACCTACTTCCCGTTCCCGAAGATGGCGCGCGGCCGCCCGGGTACTGGTGAAGTCGGCAATACGGTCTATTCCGTTCCCGAAGGCTCCATCGGGTACTGGACCGAGCGGCTTGGCCAGCGCGGTATCGAAGGCTTGAAGGCTGACGAATCCTTCGGCCAGAAGCGCCTGCATTTTGCCGGTCCGGATGGCGATGGCTTCGCGCTCGTCGGGGTCAAGGACGACAAGCGTCAGCCCTGGACGCATAACGGGGTCGATGCCGAACATGCCATCAGGGGCTTCCATTCCGTTGCCATGCGGCTCAGGGATGAAGGCGCCACGGCCGAGCTCTTGAAATACATGGGTTACGAAGTTGTCGATACGCATGAAGGCGTCAAGCGGCTTGCCATTCCCGGCGGTAACGGTGCCGACTATGTCGACCTTGAGACGATGCCGAACATCAATCGCGCGCTTCCGGGTGCGGGCTCCGTCCACCATGTCGCCTTTGCCGTCGAAAACCGCGCAAAGCAGCTCGAGGTGCGCAAGGCGCTGATGGACACGGGCTACCAGGTCACCCCGGTCATCGACCGCGATTACTTCTGGGCGATCTACTTCCGTACGCCGGGCGGCGTGCTGTTCGAAGTCGCCACCAACGAACCCGGCTTCGACCGTGACGAGGATACGGCCCATCTCGGCGAAGCACTGAAGCTGCCCGAACAGCACGCGCATCTGCGCGGCCTGATCGAGCAGCATCTGGAGCCGCTGGAAGGCTAATCGGAGAGAAAGCAATGATGGATAAGAGTTATGTGCACCGGCTGAAAGCCGGTGCATCCGGGAAGCCTATTTTCTTTACCTTCCACGGCACTGGCGGCGACGAGAACCAGTTCTTCGATTTTGCCGCTCGCCTGCTGCCGGATGCAACCATCGTCTCGCCGCGCGGCGATGTCTCGGAATATGGTGCGGCGCGCTTCTTCCGTCGGACGGGCGAGGGCGTCTATGATATGGGCGATCTTGCCCGCGCCACGGCAAAGATGTCAGCCTATGTCTCGGAGCTGGCGGCCGAATATGGCGCATCGCAGGTGCTTGGCCTCGGTTTTTCCAACGGGGCCAATATCCTCGCCAGCGTCCTGATCGAGCATGGCGATCTGTTCGATGCGGCCGTACTGATGCATCCGCTGATCCCCTTCCAGCCGAAGGACAATGCCAGGCTTGAAGGCAAGCGCGTGCTGATCACGGCGGGTGAGCGCGATCCGATCGCGCCGGCGCCGGTCACCAAGGCGCTCGCCGATTATTTTGCGCGACAGGATGTGGAGGTTACGCTCGAATGGCATCCGGGCGGCCACGATATCAGGCCCAACGAAATCGAGGCTATTGGCAATTTCCTGGCGCCCTACGCTTAGAAATTGTCAAAAACACCGGCTGCGCGGCAGAGACTATGCTGCGCAGCCTGCTATTTGCCGATCAGGCGCATCATCGCCTTCGCTTGAGAGGCAGCCGCGAGTTTTCCCTTCTGGTCGATATAGTCCGTTCCGCAGAAGCGGTTCAGATTGGCAAAATCCATGCTGTCCGGTTGGGCATGCCTTGTTTCGACAATGACCATGCGCCAGGCGCAGCCGAGCATCTTGTCGGGTTGGATTGCCTGATCGCAGCCTGTGCTCAGGCATAGAGCGACGTGTTTCTGCGCCCGATATCCGCCCGCGATGGCTTCCTCATAATCGGCCTTCCAGCTGTCGCGTGTATGCTCGCAACGGGCTGGATTGCTGCTCTGGCTGCATTGGACCATCTTGTCGACATAGGTTTGCGCCGGCGGCCATAAGGGACCGTCTACCAGGCTGACGCAGCCGCACGCAAATAAGGTGGCCGACAGCAGGCGCAATTTGATTCTCCTTCGCCAAAGTCGTCGGAACCGTAGAATGATCGTAAAGATGTGCAAGATCAATGTGATCTTGCCAACAGCAACGGTGAGACCGCGCTCCTTGTTTGCTCACGGCAGAGTGTAGCGTGACCTTCCTGCAACCCTTGCCATCTTCCGGCATCCGCGATACGCAACGGCGCAAGCTTTGCTTGTAGACATCATTGCCGCCCGCTAATGCTCTGCCGCGAGAGGGCGGAGGATTTCATCGTGACGCTGGCGGAACAGCAGCAATACAGGCTGGGCGTAGTCTATGTGGCGCTTTCGGCGCTCGCCTGGTCGACCTCCGGTCTCTTCGTGCGGGCGATCCATGCCGATCTGATGACCATTCTGTTCTGCCGAGGAATCGTCTCCGGTCTCGGTGTGTTCGCGCTGTTTTTCTATATCGAGCGGCGTAATGCCTTTCGCATATTGCGTTCCATGCGCGGCCCGTCGCTGGCGGCGACGATCTTTTCCACCGCCTCGATGATCAGCGGCATCGGCTCGATCTATTATACGTCGGTCGCCGATGCCATGGTCATCTATGCGACCGTGCCCTTTGTCACCGCGGGGGTCGCTTTTCTCTTCATCCGCGAACGCCCCAACATGAGGACGCTGATTGCCAGCGGCGTAGCCTTCATCGGCGTGCTCGTCATGCTTTCCGGCCATGCAAGCGAAGGCGGCAGCTGGCTCGGCAAGGGACTTGCCGCCGTCATGACGCTGACGGTCGCCTGCCTTGCCGTCGTTATGCGCCAGCACCGCAACGTTCCGATGCTGCCGGCGATGGCGCTTTCCGCCTGGCTGTGTTCCTCCATTACCTTCTGGTTCGCCTCGCCGCTTTCGATCTCCGGGCAGGATCTCGGGCTGATCATCGCCTTCGGCATTATCCAGAACGCCATGGGTCTCAGCCTCTATACCTTCGGCTCGCGGCTGGTTCCGGCGTCGGATGCCGCCCTGCTGACGGCGCTCGAAGTGCCGCTGACGCCGCTGTGGGTCTGGATGATCTTTGCCGAGCACCCTTCGACGGCGACGCTCATCGGCGGGCCGATCGTGCTTGCAGCACTTTTCGGACATATCCTGTTGGAAGTGCGGCGGAATCGAGCGGTGACATCGGCTCAGGCCCACTGACCGACTTGCCCCTTCCATCACAAAATGCTGATATCGGCATGGTCATCAGGAGTCGGAATCGATGAAAAAGGTCTTCAATCCCGCATCTGTCCGCCGCCCTTTCGGCAATTACAATCACGGCCTGCTGGTGCCGCCGGGCGCGAGCCTGCTGGTCACCTCCGGCCAGCTCGGCATCGGTATCGACGATCGCATTCCGCCTGACGTTACCGGCCAGGCCGAGCTGTGTTTCAAGGCGATCGGCGCTATCCTCGAGGAAGCCGGCATGGGGTTTGCCGACGTCATCCGCATCAGCGGTTTCGTGACCACGCGCGAGGATTTTCCAGCCTATATGGCTGTGCGCGATCGCTATGTCCAAAATCCCGCACCGGTCTCCACGCTGCTGATCGTCGGCGGGTTTACGCGGTCCGAATTTCTGGTCGAGGTCGAGGTCACGGCGGCGAAGGTGATGTGATGACGGCCGGCCATCCCGAACGTCCGGCCGATCCGTCTATGCCGCGCATTCTGGGGCTTTACGAGACGCATCTGGCGGTTGCCGATCTTCAGCGCTCGATCGCCTTCTATCGCGATGTTCTGAAGCTGGAAGTCGGGACCGTCATCGAGAGCAGGAATGTTGCCTTCCTGTGGATCGACGATAAGCGGATGGGCATGCTCGGCCTTTGGGAAACGGGCAGTTCTCCTCTCAAGATGCGCCTCCATATTGCCTTCAGAACCTCTCTCGCCGATGTAATCGGCTCCGCCGCCGCATTGAAGGCTCATGGCGTTCAGCCGAAGGGTTTCAATGGCGAGCCCCTCGATGAGCCGGTCGTTGTCGGTTGGATGCCGGCCGTCTCGCAATATTTTTCGGATCCCGACGGGCATTCGATCGAATTCATCCATGTGCTTGAGGAGGCGGCCGATCCGGATTTCGGAGTGAAGCCCTATTCGCAATGGTTGTCGCGGCCGAAGCCGGCAGTTTGACCGGCACCGGCCAGACCGCCGTTTCAACCGGCTTTTCGTCGGCTTGCTTATGGTCCAAGCGAAGCTATACCTCCGATACGGCCAGTTCCAGGGCGCGCAGAAGCATGGAGGAACAACATGACGCAGAATATCTACGACGATCCGGGTTTCTTCGAAGGCTATAGCCGCCTGCAGCGATCCGTCGATGGGCTGGCCGGTGCGGCCGAATGGCCGGCCATCCGTGCCTTGATGCCTGACCTGAAGGGTCTCGCTGTCGCCGATCTCGGCTGCGGCTTCGGCTGGTTCTGCCGTTGGGCCGTCGAGCACGGGGCGGCCAGCGTATTGGGGCTCGATGTCTCGGAAAAATGCTGGAACGCGCGCGAACGGAAACGGCGGATGCTCGGGTTCGCTATGATCGGGCCGACCTCGAGAAGCTTCAGCTTCCGAAAGCGAGCTTCGATCTCGTCTACAGCGCGCTCGCCTTCCATTATATCGAAAGCTTTGCCGGATTGCTGACAACGATCCGTCAGGCGCTGAAGCCAGGCGGTCGGCTGATCTTTTCCATCGAGCATCCGATCTATATGGCGCCCCGGCGGCCGGAATGGCTTGATGATGCCGACGGCGGCAAGATCTGGCCGCTCAGCGCCTATCAGATCGAAGGACCGCGGGTGACGAACTGGCTCGCCGAGGGCGTCATCAAGCAGCATCGCACGATGGGCACGACGCTCAACCTCTTGATCAAGTCCGGTTTCACCATCGCCCATGTCGAAGAATGGTCGCCGAGTGATGACGACCTCGCAGTGCATCGCGATTGGGTAATCGAGCGCGAGCGGCCGATGTTTCTCCTGATCTCCACCCGGACCTGAGGCAGGCTTCAGCATGCCGTGACGGCCGAGAAGGCTGAGTCGATCTATTTTTCTTTTTGTTGATAGATTTTATAGAAAATTAATTGCTCGCGAAGAGCTACTTCCGCAAAATGTCGTTTCTTGAGGCGCATCCTTCCCATCGATAATGTGAGGCTGTCGGCGCGATTTAGGGAAGAGTGCGATGAACATGAAAACGTCCGTGGCAATCGAGAAGGCGGTGCCTGTCGCCGATCCCGATATTGCGCGCACCGAGTTTCGCAATGCCATGGCGCGGATGGCGGCGGCCGTGAATATTGTCACGACCAATGGCCCCGCGGGGCTCGCCGGCTTTGCCGCGACCGCTGTCTGCAGCGTTACCGATAGCCCGCCGACCCTGCTTGTCTGCCTCAATCGCGGAGCCTCCGTTCATCCCGCCGTCACGCAAAATGGTGTGCTCTGCGTCAATGTGCTATCGGAAGCGCATCAGGATCTGTCGCGGCTTTTCGGCGGCAAGACCCCGGTTGCCGAGCGCTTTGCTGCGGCCGCATGGTCGGAACTCTCGACCGGCGCTCCGGTGCTTGAGGATGCTCTCGTCTCGTTCGATTGCCGCATCGTCCGTCAGGCCGATGGCGGCACGCATGATATTCTGCTCTGCGAAGTCGATGCTATTCGTCAACGTGACGAGGGGCAGGGGCTCATCTATTTCGACCGCGGCTATCATCCCGCTGGTCAGGCTGAATAGGCCTGTCGTCCAAGCCTTTTCCGAAATTATCTACGCTGCCAAGGTCTTCGTCGCCTTGCGGCGAACAGGACGTTCACGCCAGAAAGTCTTCGATCGCCTTTAAGACCAGGGCAGGGTGCTCGCGGTGCGGCACATGCCCCGTATCCGGCATGATATAGACCGAGCCATGCCCGGCGGCGATGCGGCGTGGATGGGCTTCGGAGCCATATTCGTCGCGGTCTCCGTGGATGGCGAGCACCGGACAATGAAGCCTTTCAAGTGCCGGATCGAGGCTCCAGCCGGCGCGTTCGGAAGCGAGCCAGGTGTCGATCCAGGCGTGCAGCACCCAGTCGGCCTTGCTGCCGTGATATTTGGTAAGCCGGGCGAAGGTTTCGGCCGATTTGAATTCCTGCTGCGCGATCCGGATACCCTCCAGGGTCTTCTCCTCTACGAAAGCCTGGGCGGCGATGGTGATTACGGCGTGACAGCCTTCGCCAAACCTTGCCCCCGTCTCCACCGCCATGCCGCCACCGACGCTGTGCCCGCAGGCGATGAAGTCTCGAATGGACAATTGCTCGCAAAGAAGCGGCACGAAACGCTCGGCCTCCGATGCAATGAAATCCTGGGTCAGAAGATCGTCACGGGCATCGGATCGGCCAAAGCCCAGCCGATCATAGGCGATGACCCGGCGACCAACGGAGTGGGCGAGTTGTTCCGGGAAATCCCGCCAAAGCGTGATGCATCCAAGGGAATCGTGAAACAGGATGATCGGTTGCTGCGATCTCAGGACGGCTGGCGTCCATGATTTCGCATAGAGGCGCCCGCCGGAGCTCTCGATCCAATATTCCGTTTCCGCGATCTCTGCCATTTTATCAGTAATTTTCCTGATACCACTCGACGAAGCGCTTTACGCCTTCGTCGACCTCGATCTGCGGCTTGAAGCCGGTCAACGTCACCAACAGATCCGGTACGGCATATGTGTTGTGCACGTCGCCGGGCTGCATAGGCAGCATCTTGCGGATCGCCTTCTTGCCGAGCATCGTCTCGATCGTCTCAACGAAGGTCATCAACCCGACGGGCTGGCCGCCGCCGATATTGACGACGCGGAAGGGAGCGTTCTTCGACAGGGTGTCGATGACCGTCTCCGACACGATCCGGTTTTCCTCCGACGGCACGACGCCGATGAGGCGCACGATGCCTTCGATGAGATCGTCGATATAGGTGAAATCACGGCTCATCCTGCCTTCGCCGTAAATCTCGATCGGTCTGTCGTTCTTGATGGCATCGACGAATTTGAACAGTGCCATGTCCGGCCGGCCCCAGGGGCCATAGACAGTGAAGAAGCGGAAAGCGGTCGTGGGCACGTTGAAGAGATGGGCGTAGCTGTGCGCCATCAGCTCCATGCTCTTCTTGGTCGCCGCATAGATCGTCATCTGCTCGTCCGCCTTATCGCTTTCGGCAAAGGGGATCTTTTCATTGGCACCATAGACCGAAGAGGTCGACGCCAGGAGCAGATGCTTCGGCTGCAGGTCTCTCGCCAATTCCAGAATGTTGAACGAACCGACGAGGTTGGAATCGACGTAGGACCGCGGATTTTCGAGGCTGTAGCGGACGCCCGCCTGAGCGGCGAGATGGACGATGGCGTCAGGCTCGGCGAGTTCGGCTGCATGATCCAGCGCCGCCTTGTCCTCCAGCATGCCTGTGACGGCCTTGAAGCCGTTGGAGCGGGCTAGGATGGCGGTGCGCTTCTCCTTGAGCCTGACGTCGTAATAGGGCGTCATCCCATCGAAGCCGACCACAAAATGGCCCTCGTCGAGCAGGCGCTTGGCAAGGTGGAATCCGATGAAGCCGGCAGTGCCGGTGATGAGATAACGCATGGATCGGCCTTTGCTTAAAGCATTTACAGGAAAAGTGCGCAGCGTTTTTCCGTTCGGAACGCGTAAACGCTCTAAAATGCGGCGTCGCTCGAGGGTCTGCCGACGCTTGTATAGGCAAAACCGTGCTTTGTGACCTCGTCATGGCGATAGATGTTTCTTAGGTCGACGAGGACTGGCGCCTTCATGACGGACTTCAGCCGGGCAAAGTCCAGCGCGCGGAACTGGTTCCATTCCGTCACGATGACGAGCGCATCGGCATCGCGTGCTGCGCCATAGGCATCCTCTGCATAGGCGATGTTGTCGATCACCAGCCGGGCATTCTCCATGCCTTCCGGATCGTAGCCCGTCACGGTGGCGCCGGCATCCTGCAGCGTCTGGATGATCGAGATCGCCGGGCTGTCGCGCATGTCGTCGGTATTCGGCTTGAAGGTCAGGCCGAGAACGGCGATCGCCTTGCCCCTGATATCGCCGCCCATGGCCGCGATCACCTTGCGGCCCATGGCGCGCTTGCGGTTGTCGTTGATCGACACGGTGGTTTCGATCAGGCGCACGGGGCTGTCGTAATCCTGCGCCGTCTTGGCGAGCGCCAGCGTATCCTTCGGGAAGCACGAGCCGCCGTAGCCCGGCCCGGCATGCAGGAACTTCGAGCCGATGCGGCCGTCGAGACCGATGCCGCGCGAGACTTCCTGCACATTGGCGCCGACCTTTTCACAGAGATCGGCCATCTCGTTGATGAAGGTGATCTTCATGGCGAGGAAGGCATTGGCGGCGTATTTGATCAGCTCGGACGTGCGGCGGGAGGTGAAGAGCAGCGGCGCCTGGTTGAGATAGAGCGGGCGGTAGACTTCGGTCATCACGCCGCGGGCGCGTTCGTCGTTGAGGCCGATGACGATGCGGTCGGGACGCTTGAAGTCCTCGATGGCGGCACCTTCTCGCAGGAATTCCGGATTGGAGACAACGGCGACATCGGCATCAGGATTGGTTTCGCGCACGATGCGCTCCACCTCGTCACCGGTGCCGACGGGCACGGTCGACTTGGTGACGATGACGGTGAAGTCGTTGACGTGCTCGGCAATTTCGCGAGCAGCGGCATAGACGTAGGAGAGGTCGGCATGGCCATCGCCGCGCCGGGAAGGGGTGCCGACCGCGATGAAGACGACGTCGCTCGCAGCAACGCTCGCCTCCACTTCTGTCGTGAAGGAGAGGCGGCCGGCGCGGACATTGTCTCCCACGAGCTGCTCTAGGCCCGGCTCGAAGATCGGTATTTCGCCGCGCCGCAGCGCTTCGATCTTGCTCGTGTCCTTGTCGACGCAAATGACATCATGGCCGAAATCGGCAAAGCAAACACCCGACACAAGCCCCACATAACCCGAGCCGATCATCGTGATGCGCATGAAATTTCAATCCTTTTGCTGGCGCCGGGCTTCGCGTCGAAACGCAAAGTCGGCATGGGCGATCGTCTGCGCTTATACACAGGATCGCCGGTGACGCCTATATGCGATGCCGGCTTTAGGGGAATTGCGACAGAAGTGTCACAGAGTCTTGGTTGATTTCCTGCCGTTCTATTCGCGTGATCGCCTTGTTTTCCAAGTGAAACGAAGCCTTTGCACTTTAAGCTTATCATCCCCATTGCTTGTGATTGGCAGCATGTTGTCACATGATGAGTTTGGGCGCGGTCGTTCCGCAGGGGCGGCGGTGTAGTGGGCGGTTTGGGACTATTGCATGAAATCGACTTTTGCCGTGCGGACAATGCGGGCTGGCGAGCTGGAGCTTGCTTTGGAATGGGCTCGGCAAGAAGGGTGGAATCCCGGTATTGACGATGCGCTCGCCTTCTGGGAGGCAGACCCGGCCGGGTTTCTGATCGGCGCCATCGGCGAGGTGCCTGTCGGCTGTATATCCGTCGTTCGTTATGGCGAGGCTTTCGCTTTTCTTGGCCTTTACATACTGCATCCGGAGTTGCGTGGGCGCGGATACGGCAAGCAGCTATGGAACAAGGGCATGATGCTTGCCGGCAATCGCATTGTCGGGCTGGATGGCGTCGTCGCGCAGCAGGAAAACTACCGGCGGCACGGTTTCGAGACGGCCTATCGGACGCTGCGGTATGGCGGCATCCCCAAAGTGCCTGAGGTGGATGAACAGCAGGCAAAGCAGGTGGTGCCGGTTGTGGGCGGCAAGCTCGACGGGCTGGTGCACTATGATGCGGAAATCTTCCCTGGCCTGCGTCACTCCTTCATCCGGGCCTGGTGCGGTGCGCCCGAACGGCGCGCATCCTTCATCGTCGGCGGCGGCAGCAGGGTTCGCGGCTATGGCACGATCCGCCGCTGTTTCGAGGGCTACAAGATCGGTCCGCTCTTCGCCAACAAGCCGGAAGTCGCGCTTGCGTTGATGAGCAAGCTGCTTGCCAAGACCAAGGGAGAACCCGTCTATCTGGATGTGCCTGTTGATAATGTCCAGGCGATCCGGCTTGCGGAAGATTGCGGTCTGTCTCCGGTGTTCGAGACGGCGCGCATGTATCGCGGCAAGGCGCCGGAAAACCGGCTCGATCGCGTGTTCGGCGTCACCACGCTCGAACTCGGTTAGGTCTGGCTCATCCCACCGCTGGTAGCAGACCGCAACATTAACGTTAACAAACGAATAACGATCCCGTCGGAGGTTTAATCAGCCTTAACGGGCTGCTTCTTCGACTCTGCCGCTATATAAATTCTACGGGGGCGCCAAGGGGAAGTTGAACAATGATTGTTCATTTTCTGTTGGAGTCGGCTATGCATGTCATGGAAAGTATTAACCGGCAGACCTGGCGTAATCCCTGGGCCTTGCGCGACTATCGCCGCAGCAGCGGCTATCTCAACGAAGGCGAGCGTGCCGCCTTTGCTATCGCTGCCCCGCAGACGGGCAGGGGGCGCATTCTCGATATCGGTGTCGGCGGGGGCCGCACCGCGCAGCTCTTACGGGATTTCGCAAGCGACTACATAGGCATCGATTACACGCCGGAGATGGTCGCGCTCTGCCGAAAGAAGCATCCAGATCTTCGGTTCGAACATAGGGATGCACGCGATCTTTCGGAGTTCCAAGATGCCAGTTTCGATATGGTCGTCTTCAGCTATAACGGCATCGATTCCGTCGATGCGGCAGGGAGGTTGGTCATCCTGAACGAGGTGGCGCGGGTTCTTGTTTCGGGCGGTGCTTTCGTGTTTTCGACCTTCCATCGCGGCTGGGGTGGCTTCGATCACCGCGTCGACTATCGCCGGCTGGAATGGACGTCCAATCCGGTGCGTCTCGGGCTGCGAACCCTGCGCTATGTCGAAGGCCGCATTTCCGGAACGCTGCGCCAGCGCCGGCTCAGGCCGCTGGAAGAGCGAGATGGCGAACATGCGATCCTGCTGCATGGCGCCCATGATTTCGGCGTCATGGTCTATGCGACGACGCCGGCGCAGGTGCGCTCACAGCTTGCCGACGCGGGCTTTGCCATGCCGGTGCTGCTGCTGGATCTCGATGGCAAGCCGGTCGGTGCGGCGGCGGCGTCGGAGCACGAATATTTCCATGTCGTCGCCCACAAGCCGGGCCTTTGACAGGCAAGGCCATCGGCCAGATAAGGGTAATCTGGAGGCCCTGTCTGGCCGATAGCCGGGAAAATTCCTGTTGGAGGCGCTGATTCGTCATGCAAAAAGCCGAATCTCCTGAGACAACAGGGTCGCTTTCCCAAAAACAAAGCTTTATAGATGCGCGGGTTTGAGCAAGGTGCGCCGCCGCGCGCAGGAAGCGGGAATGGATAAATGACGAATGTTGTAGTGATCGGCTCGCAATGGGGTGACGAAGGCAAGGGCAAAATTGTCGACTGGCTTTCGGAACGCGCCGATGTGATTGTACGCTTTCAGGGCGGCCATAATGCCGGTCATACGCTTGTCGTCGATGGCGTCAGCTACAAGCTTGCGCTGCTGCCCTCCGGGCTCGTGCGCGGCAAGCTCAGCGTCATCGGCAACGGCGTCGTGGTCGATCCCCATCACTTCGTCGCCGAAGTGGAAAAGCTGCGCGCCCAGGGCATTGCCGTTACGCCTGATGTTCTGCGCATCGCCGAGAACGCTCCGCTTATCCTGTCGCTCCATCGCGATCTGGATGCCATGCGCGAAGATGCTGCTTCCAATAGCGGCACGAAGATCGGCACCACGCGCCGCGGCATCGGTCCGGCCTATGAAGACAAGGTCGGCCGCCGCGCCATTCGCGTCATCGACCTTGCCGAGCCGGAAACGCTGCCGGCCAAGATCGACCGGCTGCTGACGCATCACAATGCGCTCCGCCGCGGTATGGGCGTCGACGAAATCTCCTTCGATGCTCTGCACGAGGAGCTGAGCTCTGTTGCGGAGCATATCCTTCCCTATATCGACCAGGTCTGGCGTTTGCTCGACGAGCAGCGCAAAGCCGGCGCCCGCATCCTCTTCGAAGGTGCGCAAGGTGCGCTGCTGGACAACGACCACGGCACCTATCCGTTCGTGACTTCGTCCAACACGGTTGCTGGCCAGGCGGCTGCCGGCTCTGGCCTCGGCCCGACGGCGCTCGGCTATGTGCTTGGCATCACCAAGGCCTATACGACCCGCGTCGGCGAGGGACCGTTCCCCTGCGAGCTGCATGACGAGATCGGCAAGCACCTGTCGACCGTCGGCCGCGAAGTGGGCGTCAATACCGGCCGTCCGCGCCGTTGCGGCTGGTTCGATGCCGTACTGGTGCGCCAGACCGTGAAGACTTCTGGTATTACCGGTATCGCGCTTACCAAGCTCGACGTGCTCGACGGCCTGGACGAGCTGAAGATCTGCGTCGGCTACAAGCTCGACGGCAAGGAAATCGATTATCTGCCGGCAAGCCAGGCAGCGCAGGCCCGCGTCGAGCCGGTCTACATCACGCTCGAGGGCTGGAAGGAATCGACCGTCGGCGCTCGTAAGTGGGCCGATCTGCCGGCGCAGGCGATCAAATATGTGCGTCAGGTGGAAGAGCTGATTGGTGCGCCAGTAGCGCTGCTTTCGACCAGCCCGGAGCGCGAGGACACCATACTTGTGACTGACCCCTTTGAGGGCTAAAGTTGCGTATCTATGACGAATCCCGGCCCGGCTGCACACCGGGTATCATGAGAAAGCACTGATGGCGGATTTTGTAGCAGTTATTCGACGGGCCGTTGACGGCCTGACGGACAATACTCCCGAGATGCGGGTCAAGGTTTACGATCGAGCTCGTGGTGCCGTGCAACGGCAGCTCGAGAGCATGAAGCCGCGCCCGCCCGAGGAAATGCTGCGCCGCCAGCTCGACAAGCTCGAGGCAGCGATCGTCGAGGTCGAGGCCGAACATGCCGAGGCTTTGCCGGGCGAGGAGGAACCATCGGTTACCGAAGAGCCCGTGCCGCACGAAGAGGCCGCTGCCGAGCCCGCTCCGGACCATCATGCGGCCGAGGAAGTGCACGCGGAACCGCATGCAGAAGAGCCTGCACAGGCTCCTGCCGAGGTGCATGCCCCTGAAGAACCCAGCGTCGCACAAGCCGAGCACGAGCAGCACGCCTATGAGGAGCCGACCGCACCTGCCGAGCCGGATCATGCGCATGAGCACCAGCCGGCAGAGGAATGGCGGGAACCGCATCACGAAGAGGAGCCCTATGCTCCGACCGCTGAACATGCCGGCGTCGAACACCATGCCGAAGTTCATGAGGAGCCGGCCCCTGAGCCGGTTTCTCATGAAGAGCCCAAGGGTGATGGCAACGAGCCCCAGCATTATGCGGAAGAGGCACCGGCAGCCGCTGCCGAGCCTGTCCCCGCGCCGCGCGTGCCGTCGCCGGCTGACGATGTCATAAGCCAGGTTGAGCAGATCTGGGCGGAGGTGGATGCACCGGCTTCTCATGCTGCGCCCGAGCCGGCCGCCTCCCATCACAACGAGCCGGTCATGCCGGCCGCGGCTTTTGCGGAAGCACCCTTCGGCCAGCCCGTCGAGGGGCCCGTCAACGCGAAGGCGGCAGCCACCAACACCGGCTTTGCCTGGGATGCAGATGTCTTCGAGGAAATGCAGCCCGCATCGGCAGCCTCCAAGCCCGCGCAGCAGCCAGCTCGGCAAATGCCCGAAAACGCCTTTGACGATGTCGATCTCTTTGCGGATGTGCATCCGTCCAAGAAGACGGCGCCCGAAGCCGATGCCGACAACGACGGCTGGCGTGAGCTCAAGGAGCTTGCGGGTTTCGATAAGCGCGCTGACGACGAACGTGGCGGCGGCTCTGCTGTTTCGCCCGATCTCGATCAGGCCATGGCGGCGAAGCTGCAGGGTCGCAGCTTCCGCATGGAGCCGAAGCGTCGCCGGATCAATGTCACCGGTATCATCGTCACGCTCGTCGGTCTTGCGGTCGTTGGAGGCGGTGGCTACGCAGCCTGGCTGAACCGCGATGCGCTTAATAACATGGTGACGAAGCTCGTCAGCTCCGCACCTAAGAATGCGACGGCGCCCTCGACGTCGGATACGGCAAGCAGCAAGGCACCGAGCAACAGCAATGCTGCAGCTCCTGGCCAGCAGGCGGCTGCGCCGCAGCAGACCAACACGGCCGCTCAGCAGCCGGCAGGCGCCGGCAACACGGATGTTGCGGCTTTGGGTAGCGACCCGAATACTGTCAATACGAAGTTCACCCAGCGTCTTCTGGCCAACGGTACGGAAGAGGACGAAGGGCCGGCTCCGAACGGGCAGCCCGGCATTGTCGAAGGCAAGTCCGTAGCCGAGCAGAATGTTGCCTCTGCTGCACCCGCCGCCACGGCAACGCCGCCTGCCGGCAGCAATGCCGCTACGGCTGCTCCGCAAACCCAGGCGCCCGCAACCGCCGCACCGAATACGCCATCTGCCTCGACGAACCAGCAGGCGCCTGCCGCCAATCAGCAGCAACAGGCCGCCAACCAGCCGCCGCCCGTGACGCAGCAGACGGCTCCGGCAACCGACGGACAGAAGGTTTTCCTCTATGAGGAGCGCCTCGGTCAGACATCGCCCACGGCTTTCCAGGGCACGGTCAGCTGGTCGCTGCAGGAAGGCAAGGGGCCTGACGGCCGGCCGGAGCCTTCGGTGCAGGGGCTCATCACGGTCCCAGATCGCGGCCTGACCGCAACGATCACCGTTTCGCGGAATTCGGATTCCTCGCTGCCGGCCAGCCATCTGATCGAGCTCGCCTTCCAGGTGCCGCCGAATTTCGAAGGCGGCGCGATCGATAACGTCCAGCGCGTCGCGCTGAAGGCGACCGAGCAGGATCGCGGCGATGCGTTGATCGCGGTTCCGGCTAAGGTTACCGACGATGTCTATATGGTCGCGCTCAACGATTTCCCGGATGCGCGCAAGACCAATCTCGATCTTTTGAAGAGCCGCAACTGGATCGATATCCCGGTGGTCTATCGCAACGGTCGCCGGGCGCTGTTGACCATGGAAAAGGGACCGACCGGAACGGATGCCTTCAACAAGGCGATTTCGGAGTGGCAGGCGCTTGGCGGGGTTGCTTCGAGCGGCCAGTAAGTCGTCTTAAATCGATCATATGGAAAAGGCGGGCTTTTGGCCCGCCTTTCTTTTTAGACTTCAAATGTGCAGAACAGAGATCGTTACGCCGTCGCTTCGACGACGCGCAGCGCCTTGGCGCGTTCCAGAGCGTCCTTCTGGACGGCCTCCTGTACCTTTTCGAAGGCGCGGACCTCGATCTGGCGGACGCGTTCGCGGCTGATGTCGAACTCGGACGACAGGTCCTCCAGCGTTACCGGTTCTTCGGCGAGACGGCGTGCCTCGAAGATGCGGCGTTCGCGGTCGTTCAGCACGCCCATGGCGCGTGCCAGCATGCGGCGGCGGGTGTCGAGCTCGTCCTGTTCGATCAACACGTCTTCCTGGCTGTCGTGGTCATCGACGAGCCAGTCCTGCCACTGGCCTGAATCGCCTTCGGAAGCCTTGATCGGCGCGTTCAGCGAAGCGTCGCCGGAGAGGCGGCGGTTCATCGAAACGACCTCTTCCTCCGAGACGTTCAGCTTGGTGGCGATCTCGGTAACGTGTTCCGGCTTCAGATCGCCATCGTCGATGGCCTGGATGCGGCCCTTCAGACGGCGCAGGTTGAAGAACAGGCGCTTCTGGTTGGCCGTCGTGCCCATCTTCACCAGCGACCACGAGCGCAGGATATATTCCTGGATCGAGGCCTTGATCCACCACATGGCGTATGTTGCTAAACGGAACCCGCGTTCCGGATCGAACTTCTTGACAGCCTGCATCAGACCGACATTGCCTTCCGATACGACTTCGCCGATCGGCAGGCCATAGCCGCGATAGCCCATAGCAATCTTCGCCACGAGGCGCAGATGGCTGGTAACGAGCTTATGCGCAGCCTGACGGTCGGCATGTTCCGCATAGCGCTTGGCGAGCATGTACTCTTCCTGCGGCTCCAGCATGGGGAACTTGCGGATCTCGTCGAGATAACGATTGAGGCCGGCTTCTCCGGCAGCAATGGACGGTAAGGTATTACGGGCCATGATCTTGCACCCTCCTATTCGAGATTTGGTTCCTTCTGGGGGCGTATTTTGAGCGCCTTCTGCGAAGCGGACCAAGGCGTACGGGTCCTGGGACCCCGCACTTAACCAATGTAAAGATAAGTACGGCGAAACGGTGATTCAAGGATGCGGTCACGCAAGTATTATCTCGGCGTGACCGCAGGTCTCGCCGGAACATCGCCCTTGGGATTATCCTCCCGAACAATCCAGCGCCATGCGGCATAACCACGTCGACCTCCCAAACGCAGTCGCGTTTTCGGTCAGCACAGGCGCTCGGACATCGGTCCTTCATACACGATATTATAGGGCGGAAGGGGACGGCCGTCCAGTCATTGTGATGTTCGGCGCCTATCCTCTGAGCGCCGCCGCCAGTTCTTCCATATCCTCAGGCAAAGGTGCCTCGAAATGCATGACTTCGCCGGTACGGGGATGCTCGAATTGCAGCATATAGGCATGCAGTGCCTGGCGCGTGAAGCGATGGACGGCCTGTTTTGCGGCTTCCGGCAGGAGATTGGCCTTGGTTTTGAAGCCACCGCCGTAAACGGCGTCGCCGAGCAGTGGGTGGCCGATATGGGCCATATGCACGCGGATCTGGTGCGTTCGGCCGGTTTCCAGATGGCACTCGATCAGTGAGGCAAGCGCGGTCGCATCCGGTGTCTCGTGAAAGCGCTCCAGCACCTCGTAATGCGTGATCGCCTCGTCGGCATCCTGCGAATCCGGGCGCTTGACGGCGCGGCGCGTGCGGTCGCTGCTCGACCGGCCGAGGGGTGCATCAATGGTGCCGACAAGCTGGCGGGGACGTCCCCAGACGATCGCCTGATAGGCGCGCTCCAAGGAGGTCGTGCGGCCGTGATCGGCAAACTGCAGGGAGAGATGCCGGTGGGCCACATCGTTCTTGGCGACGACCATGACACCGGTGGTATCCTTGTCCAGCCGGTGCACGATGCCCGGGCGGCGAACGCCGCCGATGCCGGAAAGGCTGTCGCCGCAATGGTGAATCAGCGCATTGACCAGCGTGCCCGTCCAATTGCCGGCGGCGGGATGGACGACCAGGCCGGCGGGCTTGGAGATTACGATGACATCGTCGTCCTCATAGAGCACGTCCAGTGGAATGTCCTCGCCCTGCGGCGTCGGGTCTTCCGGCTCGGGTAGGGTGATCTGATAGACGTCGCCGGGGCGCACCTTGCGCTTGGCGTCTGTCACCGCAGCGCCCTTGAGCGTAACGGCGCCGTCCTTGATGAGTCCCTGCACGCGGCTGCGGGAAAATTCCTCGCCAATCTCCGCCGTTAGCCATGAATCCAGCCGTCCTTCGGCATTTTCATCGGCGGTTAGGACTTTTCTATTGTCCGCGGCTTCTTTAAAGGGGTCGCTCAAACATATTCTCCGGCGCACAAAGCGCTCTATTGGAAGCAAGGACGCATCGATGACGAATCTCGAGCCAGACGATCAAGAGGAAAAGCCCCTCGATCCGGCCCTGGAGAAAGTCCGACGCAAGATGATCCGCCTGCAGATCGTCTCTGCGGCCGTCATGGTGGTGAGCCTTATGGCCGTCTTCGGCGCCGTTGTCTACAAGACGATGAAACCGGCAGCCAAGCCTGCGGGCCAGGCGGCGTCCGGCATCCCGTCCGATGCCCCGGTTGCCGTGACGGCTCTGCTGCCGGCGGGCTTTACGGTGCAGTCCACGGCGCTGTCGGGCAATCAGGTGCTGTTCTACGGCACGCTTGCCGGTGGCCAGCGCCAGGCCATCGTCTTTGACTACGGTATCGGCCGCATCGTGGCGACCATATCGCTATCGAACTAACGGCGTCGCGATGACGGGCGCGCGACTCATCGAGATTACGCATCCCGACGATCCGCGTATCGCCGAATTCCGCAATATCCGCGAACGCGATCTGACGAGTCGAGAGAACCGCTTCATAGCGGAAGGAACCGTCGTGCTGCGGCTTCTCGCCGGCGCGCATGCAGCGGCGGGTGATTTCCTGGCTGAGAAAGTGCTGCTGCTCAAAAACCGTGTAGCTGGCTTGAGCGATATCATCGAGACCTTCCCATCGGACGTCCCGATCTATGTCGCCGAAGCCGAGGTGCTCGACGGCATTGTCGGCTTCCATCTCCATCGCGGTGTTCTGGCAGTGGGGCGCAGAACAGCTGAAGACCGGATGAGCGGCCTTCTCGACCGCCTCCCAAAGCAGGCGCTCGTGCTCGTCGGCTGCAGCATTTCCAATCATGACAATATGGGCTCGATGTTCCGCAATGCCGCAGCCTTTGGCGCGGCTGCCGTGCTGCTGGACGAAAGCTGTTGCGATCCGCTCTATCGCAAGGCTTTGCGGGTTTCGGTCGGCTCGATCCTGACCGTGCCCTATCGGCGGCAATCAGGCAGCGTTCAGCTGCTTGCGGGGCTTGCCGAGCGCGGGTTTGCGATCTGGAGCCTGTCGCCGCGAGGTGCGGTCGATATTCGCGATGTTCCGGCTTCGGAGCGCATGGCGCTTGTGGTCGGCACGGAAGGGGATGGCCTGCCTGAAAGCATTCTCTCCGCCTTCGGCAGCGTGCGGATTCCGCAGGCGCCGGGATTGGATAGCCTCAATGTCGCAACGGCGAGCGGCATCGCCCTTTTCGAGATGGCCGCGAAGAACGGGCGCATCTGAGCAGGTTGCTCCTTAGAGCTTAAGGGTGTTTCGGAAGTATCGCCGCAACGCGGTCGGCGAGGCTGATGCGCGCGTCGGCGGGCTCCCGATCCTTCGGCAGGAGATCAAAGATCGGTGAGTTATCGCCTTCCTTGAGTGCCGTCAGCGCCACCATGTTGGCGGCGATCTTGGCAATCTCCTCGCGCATAGCGTCGTCATGGGCCGGCGTGCGGGCCTTCAGCAGGCGGTCCGATAGGGCTGCCGCCCGGTTGCGAACTTCTTCCGTCATCTGAGCGATTTCGTCTTCCACTGTTTGTTCCGGTTCCACCGCCTGCGGCGGCTTGGTTATTGTGCCTTCCTCATCGACGCTTCCGGCGATTATCGATGCTGCGGCGAGCTTCGGCATTCGTGCCGGTTTTTTCGGCGGCGTCAGGCCGGCGGCACGCAGCGCCTTGCCGGCTTCCTTCGATTCCTTGATGGCTGCCTCCAGCCGCTCCCTCAGGCGGACGACATCCTGGGCGTGGCGTTCGATCGCGGTTTCTTTGTCGGCGCTGCCGGCGATCTCGCGATTGAGGCGTTCCTCAAGCCGCTTGTTCTTATCGTTTTCCTGACGCAGCGATTGTTCGGCATCCGCGGCGCGCAGGCTTGCCGCGTTCAGCTCCTGGCGCAGCGTATCGCGCTCGTCCCGCAATGTGTTGATGCGCAGCTTCAGACTCTCGATCTCGGTTTCGCGCGTTGCAAGGTCGATCCTAAGATTGTCGGCATCGGCGCCCATTTTCGTCATCCGTTTGCGCAAGCTGTCGATATCGGCTTCCTTCTCGGCGCTAGCCTGCTCGGCGGTGTGTATGCTCGATTTCAGCTGGCTTATATAGCTCTCTTCGTGGCGCAGGCGCGAGCGCAATTCGCCTGCTTCCACCTCCAGATCGTCGATGCGCGTCTGTAATTCCGCGCCTGCGGCGGAAAGACGGCTTGCTTCCTGCTGAAGTTTGCCATTCTGGATCTGCAGCGCGACGGTCTTGTCGCGCTCCTGCGTCAGGGCATGTTCGGTTCGGGCGTTTTCTGCTGCGAAGAGGGCGCGCGCCATATCCTTCTGCGCCCGCACTTCCTGCGGGCTCAAGGGCATGGTCGCCTTCAGACGTTTCTCGGTGAACCAGACGATGCGGCGATGGATTGCCGGCGCGATGAGAAAGACCAGTAGAGCGGCCGTCAGAAAGCCCAATCCAAACAAGAGAGCAAATTGAATCACGACGCAGCCAGTATCCTGGAGTTATGTTCGATATCGATAAAATGATTAATCATGGGTTAGCCATGCGGGCAAGCGTTTAACGCGGATATGGTTTATCGGCAGGGAGCCGGATTTACGGAAAGAAAAGGCCCGCAACTGAAGCGGGCCAAGGCGTGTGCTGCTTGGGAGATCGTATCAGAGGATCGGTTCAGAAAGGATTCCAGGTCGGGTTCGGCGTGACCTTCAGATAACCCATGTTGATGCCGAGGCGTGCGCCAAGGCCAGTGCGGATCGGAACGAGTACGATGTTGTTGTTCTTCAGAACCGTCATGCCGAAGCCGGCAACCACGAAAGCCTGACCACTGACGCCGCCGAAGCGGGTATAGACGCTGTTGATGCTCGGCAGATCGTAGACCAGCATCATGACGCGGGTGCCTTGACCGCCGTAGTCGAGGCCGAGAGACGGCCCCTGCCAGTAGAGCGGATGTTCGCCGGCATTCTTGGTGTTGAGCTGGCCTTCGCCATAGGTCAGGCCTGCCAGGAATGCGCCGGAGCCTTCCTGGCCGAGGATGTAGCCATTCGGCAGGCCATATTGCTGGAAGGCACGTTCGACCACTTTGGCGAGGCCGCCGCTGGTGGAGCCGAAGAAGGAGTGGCCGGCATCGACGATTTCCTGTGCCGAATACTGATTGGTGGGCGCGGCAGCGGCCTGACGGACCGGCAACGCGAAACTCACGAATGCGACAATGGCCAGAATCAGGCCGAGGCCGAGCGTTCTGGTGCCGGGGCTTGGCATTCTCTTCAGGAATTCATAGCGCATGGAAGTCTTCCGTTCATCATGTCGGTGCAACAGGGACGAATAGGCAACGCATTCGCCTGAATGCGCCACGCATGGCACGCCCCCATTTCAGACCATTCCGCCCATCTATCGCAGGACGAATCGCGTGCGAAAAAGTCTGATGGTGATGAATGCATTTTGCGTCGATGGTCTTAACAATCGGTTTACCAAATATGGTGTCATTATGGCGCGCGGTACACTGGCTGCGAAACCCTCGGGCAACCTTACCGTGGCAAGGTGGAACTACTCGCTTTGCCCTGTCAGCATTCAGGAGACAATGAATGTCGAAAAATCACAATCTCACTCTGACCGGACCGGATCTGGCCGCGCTGCTGTGCAGCCGCGTCTGCCATGATGTGATCTCGCCGGTCGGGGCGATCAACAATGGCCTGGAGCTGCTCGACGAGGGTGGTGCCGACGCCGATGCGATGGATCTGATCCGTACCAGCGCACTCAACGCTTCCGTTCGGCTGAAATTCGCACGTCTTGCCTTTGGCGCCTCTGGCTCGGTCGGCGCGTCGATCGACACCGGTGAAGCGGAGCGGGCCGCCAAGGATTTCGCCGCCGCCGAGAAGAAGACCGAGGTCAGCTGGGTCGGTCCGCGCGCGATCATCGCGAAGAACCGCGTGAAGCTGCTGCTCAATCTCTTCCTCGTTGCCTATGGCGCCATTCCGCGCGGCGGCAATATCGAGGTGACACTCGAAAATCCGGAGTTCGACGCCAAGTTCACGATCGCCGTCAAGGGGCGGCTGATGCGCGTGCCGCCGAAATTCGCCGAAATCTGCTCAGGCACGCTGGAGGAGGCGATCGACGCACATTCGATCCAGCCCTACTACACGGTTCTTCTTGCCGACGAGAGCGGCATGGAGCTTTCCTACAATGCGACGCCGGAGGAACTGACCTTCGTGGCGACCATGGCTACCGCTCAATAATGGTTCATTCCATCCGCGTTTTCGCCCGCAGTCGTTCTCCGGCTGCGGGTTTATTTTTTCGTGTATCGAAAATTCCGTGCAATCTTGAGGTTGTTCGTTCAATTGATAATGTAGCGGTAACGAATCCTTAGCTTGCTGCTCCTATCGTTTCAATTTGAAGCCGACATCGGATGATGGCGGCTGATGCCAGGGAGCTCACACATGCAGCGGTTCATGATAACGGATACATCGGATGTCGTACGGAAGGTCGGCAAACGAATCCTGTCCGAGCTGGATTTTCTCGTGAGCGAAGCTGGAGACGCGCGCGAAGCGCTGATGCGCTGCCAGGCCGAAATGCCTGACTATCTGCTCGTCGATGCCGGCATGGAAGGGGCGCTCGAGCTCATCGCCAGCATCCGCGCCATGCCCGATGGCAAGGACGTGAAGATCTATTACTGCGTAATCGAGGCGGATCTTCGCAAGCTGATGGCCGGAAAGCGCGCGGGCGCGACGGATTTTCTGCTGAAGCCCTTCGATCGCAAGATCCTGACGGCCATATTCGGCAATCGCGCCGCCGCCTGATCTCAATGGGATATCACTGCAACGACCGATAGCCGCCCTTTTTAGGCGGCTTTTTTTAATTTTCATCGGGGGTGGGCACAAAAATCCCGCCTCGAAGGGCGGGATTTTTGCATATTCGGCGGTAAAGGCGGGGATGCGGCTCAGGCGCTTTCGGCGAAATCGCTGCTGTCGGGCTCGCGCAGCACATAGCCGCGGCCCCAGACGGTTTCGATATAGTTGGCGCCACCGGCGGCGTTTGCCAGCTTCTTGCGGAGCTTGCAGATGAAGACGTCGATGATCTTCAGTTCCGGCTCGTCCATGCCGCCATAGAGGTGGTTGAGGAACATTTCCTTGGTGAGCGTCGTGCCCTTGCGCAGGGAGAGCAGTTCCAGCATCTGATATTCCTTGCCGGTCAGATGCACGCGCTGGCCGCCGACTTCGACGGTCTTGGCGTCGAGATTGACGATCAGTTCGCCCGTCATGATCACTGACTGGGCGTGGCCCTTGGAACGGCGGACGATGGCGTGAATGCGGGCGACCAGCTCATCCTTGTGGAAAGGCTTGGTCATATAGTCGTCGGCGCCGAAGCCGAGGCCGCGAACCTTGTCCTCGATGCCGGCCATGCCGGAGAGGATGAGGATCGGCGTCTTGACCTTCGAGAGGCGCAGCGTGCGCAGCACTTCGTAGCCAGACATATCGGGGAGATTGAGATCGAGAAGGATGATGTCGTAGTCGTAGAGCTTTCCGAGATCCACGCCTTCCTCACCGAGATCGGTGGTATAGACGTTGAAACTTTCGGATTTGAGCATCAGCTCGATGCTCTGCGCTGTTGCGCTATCGTCTTCAATGAGTAGTACCCGCATAATTGTCCCCTTTACCGCCGCCGAAAGGTCGTCAGCCCCTTAACGCGATACCGATCAAATCACTGCTTGATTTGGAAGCTGCCATGTAATGGTTAACAAATTCTGATTCACTCTGGCAAGTCGTATCGAATTTATTAAATAATTTTTCCATTGCACTGTTTTCCAACGACAATCAGTAAAATTGACTCCTAAAGTATTGCATTAACAACCAACGCCAAGTGATTCATCCGACTCACCAATGCCGACATGTCGAATTCCGACCACAACATTTACCGAGCCTTAAATCATTGCGCCTATCATTAACGATGCCCGTAAACGAAAGGTTACCAGCGGTAGGCTTTTATTAAGATCGCTGGAAATTTTTTTAACCAAGCCGTCTCAAAGCGGTTCGGCGGACGGGAATATCGAGAGCCGGGGTCTCGCATCACGGGAGTAATGCGTATGAAGTCACGTGAGAGCCTTGTTCGCCTGAAAGAGTTTCAGGTGAACGAAAAACGCCGTCAGCTGCAGCAGTTGCAGATGATGATGGCGGAATTTGACCGCATGACGAAGGAGCTGGAAAGCCAGATCGTCGTCGAGGAGAAGAAGTCCGGCATTTCCGATCCGAGCCACTTTGCTTACCCGACCTTTGCCAAGGCTGCCCGCCAGCGTGCGGACAATCTGCAGGTGTCGATCCGGGAGCTGCAGGTTCAGGAGGAGGCGCTGGAAAATTCGCTCGAGGAAATGCAGGCCGAATATGCCAAGGCCGCAGCGCTCGAAGAGCGTGATGGTTCGGGTCCGGCGCGGGCACGCGCCTGAGATCGCAATTCCGTCTTCTCCTTCGGATCAAGCATTATTGCGTTCCGATGCGGGGTCCATCTTCGGAATGCGAAGGGGTATGACGGCAGCATATGAAAGCTGCGCATGACTGGCCGTGACGGGGCCGGCCATGCGCAGCTTTTGCATTTTTAGGAATAATCCGACTGGGTGGACGGATTATTGCCTGCACATCCACCCGTTCTTTGCGCGTGAACGCGTACCTCCTTGCTTGAAGCAATTCCTTCAGAGATTGACGACGTCACGCCAGTCGTCATGACGTTGCGCTTGAGCCTTGAAGAAGGGGCAGAGCGGAATGATCTTCCAGCCGCCGCGCCGTGCTTCCTCGACGGCGTGAAGCGCCAGCGCCTGGCCGACACCCTTGCCACGCAGGGCATCTGGCACGCCGGTATGATCGACGATGATCAGCTTGGGAGACGTGCGGGAGAAGGTCATCTCCGCCTCGTGGCCTTCGATGGTTGCGACATAACGGCCGCCGGATGCGTTGTTTTCGTTGCGGATATCCATGATTTTCTTCCTTGTTGCGTCTGATGCAACGAGGATTGCATGTGCTCCGGCATCTGCCAACCATCGAGATTGTTAACGGATCGTCTCCGCTTAAGTTGATGTCCGAAATACGGACCGGCCAAGCCCTTTACTGCTAGCCGGGCGGGACGCTAGGGGTGCACTTCAACAAATAATTCGGGCCTCCTTTTTCAGAAAAGAGGCCCGAACACAAAGTAGAATAAAGGTGGTGCTGTCGCTGCTGTCAGTGGCGATACTGCTGTATGCGGGTCGTCCGGAGGCCAGCCAGGCCATGGGTATTGATGGACGACTGCCAGGAGAGGAACTCTTCGACGGTCAACGTATAACGTTCGCAGGCTTCTTCCAAGCTGAGCAGACCACCACGCACGGCGGCGACAACCTCAGCTTTACGACGAATGACCCAGCGGCGCGTATTCGGCGGCGGAAGGTCTGCTATCGTCAGCGGGCTGCCATCGGGGCCGATGACATACTTCACTCGGGGACGTATCATTTCGGTCATTGGACTCTCTACACACACTCAAGACCACGTGTGGCACTCTAGCTTGCCACATTTAAAAATTGCCTAAGCACATGGTAAGACTTTGCTAATAATTTTAATCAATGTGGCGGAGGGCTGATTTGCGTATGTCCTGCCTGAGCAAATCACCCGAAAGCCCCTGTTATTTCAGGGTAAATCGCAATCATTCTATGATTTTTCGTCAGTAAAAACTTACGCTTCCGAGCCGAAATCGCAGAAGCTCGTATGCTGCTCTCAGGCTCGGGAGCAGGTGCAAGAATTGTTTTTTCCTTGCAAAAATAAACTTACGCCGACACGCCGTGCTTCTGTCCGCCCCAGCAGATAAAGTGCGGATTGGCAAAGTCGGCATCCGCGCTCTGGTCGGTCTTGCCATAGGTCAGAAGGCTACCCTCGATGGTAACCGTCTTGCCGCCCGCCGCCCGCAGGACCGCATCGCCGGCCGCCGTATCCCATTCCATGGTACGGCCGAAACGCGGATAAACATCTGCTTTGCCCTCGGCGAGCAGGCAGAATTTCAGCGACGAACCGATCGACGTGCAGCCGGAAACCGCATTGTCGGTGAGAAAGCCTTCGGTTTTCGCATTGCTGTTGCAGCGGCTGGCAAGCGCCGTCAGCTTGGCCGGAGGTTCACGCACTGCAATATTGACGCGGCTGGTAATGGCAAAATACTTGTCCACCATCAGCTTGCGTGCCCTACCGGGCTCGCCGGTAAAGGCGACGCCGAGCGCCGGTGCGTAGACGATACCGATCACGGGGATGCCGTCCTCGATATAGGCGATGTTGACGGTGAACTCATCCCGATGCTCGATGAATTCTCGGGTGCCGTCGAGCGGGTCGACCAGAAAGAAGGCGCGGCCGTGCACATCCGGAATCTTGCCGGCTGAAACCTGCTCTTCGGCAATGGCCGGGATATGGGGAAAGTCGCGCTCGAGGTACCTGAGAATGATATGTTCAGCGCGTTCGTCGGCCAGCGTGACGGGGCTCATGTCCTGTTTCAAGGCAACCGAATAGCCGGCACGATAGACCTCCAGGATGGCCTTTCCTGCTTCGAGCGCCGCCTTTTCGAATGTTGCAAGCATCTGCTTCTTCGTCTTCCGCGCGCCGTCCGCGCCTGAACTCTCCGGACATTATATATAAGAAGTTGCGATTGCGAAGTTTAGATTTCCGATGCCCGGCTTCCTTCGCCTTAACGCCTGAGCAAAGGTTTAGCAACAGCGCTCGGCATGGCTTCCGAACGGGTGGGCTTTTCGGCAGGTCGGCGAGGTATTCTTCCGAGAGCAAACACTGTCCGTCACTGCGCATTCGGAAAAGATCGTGTTCTGTTTGCGAAGCTTTTTCGCTCTTTCGGGACTTGTCGTTTTTATTGCATATGCGAATGTGCGGCCGGGTAATGATCAGGATGAATGCATGCGTTATTCGGCTTATCAGCTTCTAAAACAGGCGTTTTCAGGCAATCGCCATTGGCAGCCGGTGTGGCGGACGCCGGAGCCGAAACCACATTATGACGTGATCATCGTCGGCGGCGGCGGGCATGGCCTGGCAACGGCCTATTATCTCGCCAAGGAATTCGGCATTACCAATGTCGCAGTGCTGGAAAAGAGCTACATCGGCTCGGGCAATGTCGGCCGCAACACCACGATCATCCGTTCCAATTATCTGTTGCCCGGCAACGAGCCTTTCTACGAGTTCTCGATGAAGCTCTGGGAAGGGCTGGAGCAGGATTTCAATTATAATGCCATGGTGTCCCAGCGTGGCATCGTCAATCTGTTTCATTCCGATGGGCAGCGCGATGCCTATGCCCGGCGCGGCAATGCCATGCGCATGCACGGTGTCGATGCGGAGCTTCTGAACCGCGAGCAGGTTCGTCGGATGATGCCCTATCTGAATTTCGACCATGCCCGCTTTCCCATCCTCGGTGGCCTCCTGCAGCGGCGCGGCGGCACGGCGCGGCACGATGCGGTCGCCTGGGGTTATGCGCGCGGCGCCGACAGCCGCGGCGTCGATCTGATCCAGCAATGCGAAGTGCTCGGAATCCGCCGCGACGAGGGCGGTGCTGTGACGGGGGTCGAGACCAATCGCGGCTTCATCGGCTGCAACAAGCTGGCGCTTGCCGCCGCCGGCCATACATCGATCCTCGGCAAGATGGCCGATCTGGAATTGCCGATCGAAACGCATGTGCTGCAGGCTTTCGTTTCCGAAGGGCTGAAGCCTGTTATCGACAATGTCATCACCTATGGCGCGGGACACTTCTATATATCCCAGTCGGACAAGGGCGGCTTGGTCTTCGGCGCCGATATCGATTACTACAGCTCCTATGCGCAACGCGGCAATCTTGCGACCGTCGAGCATACGATGGAGGAGGGGATGTCACTCATTCCCGGCCTGTCGCGCGTGCGGGTGCTGCGCACCTGGGGCGGCGTCATGGATATGAGCATGGACGGCTCGCCGATCATCGATCGCACGCCCATCGAAAATCTTTATCTGAACTGCGGCTGGAACTATGGCGGCTTCAAAGCGACGCCGGCCTCGGGCTTCTGCTTCGCGCATCTGATTGCCAAGGGTGAAAGCCACGATGTCAGCCGCCTTCTGCGTCTTGACCGCTTCGAGCGCGGCTTTGCGATCGACGAAGGCGGCAAGGGTCCGCAGCCGAACCTGCATTGAGGGCACAATACCAATGGCAAGCTTGATCAACTGCCCGCATTGCGGCGTGCGACCCAAGGAAGAATTCTCTATTCGCGGCGCGTCTGTTGCCCGCCCGGCGCCGACGGCGCCGGATGAGGACTGGAACCGTTATGTCTTCATCCGCGACAACGAGCGCGGCCGGATTGAGGAATATTGGCACCATAGCGCCGGATGCCGCCGCTGGCTGGTCGTCGACCGCAGCAATGTCACCCATGAGGTCTTTTCCGTTACCGATGCCGAGGACAAGGCGAAGGAGGCGGCGCGATGACGGCCTATCGTCTGTCGACCGGCGGCCTCGTCAATCGCAGCCGCCCCCTGTCCTTCCAGTTCGACGGCAAGGAAATGAAGGGCCTGGAAGGCGATACGCTCGCCGCCGCTCTGCTTGCCAACGACCAGCTGCTGGTTGGCCGCAGCTTCAAATATCACCGGCCGCGCGGTATCCTCACGGCCGGCTCGGCCGAGCCCAACGCGCTCGTCACCATCGGCAAGGATGGGCGCACCGAGCCGAATACGCGCGCCACTGTCGCCGAGCTCTATCAGGGCATGGCGGCTGTAAGCCAGAACCGCTGGCCGTCGCTGAAGCACGATTTCGGCTCGGTCAACAGCTTGCTCTCGCCCTTCCTCGGAGCCGGCTTCTACTACAAAACCTTCATGTGGCCGGCTGCCTTCTGGGAGAAGGTCTATGAGCCGATCATCCGGCGCGCCGCCGGTCTCGGCAAGGCGGGCATGCAAGCCGATCCGGACCGCTACGAGAAAGCCTGGGCGCATTGCGACCTGCTTGTTATCGGTTCCGGTCCGGCAGGCCTGATGGCCGCTCTGACCGCCGCTCGCACCGGCTTGCGTGTCGTACTGGCGGATGAAGGGTTCCGCCTCGGCGGCTCGCTATTGTCGGAAAAGCTGACGATCGGCGCCGCTTCCGCTGATGTTTTTGTGCAGGCAACGCTGGAGGAATTGCAAAGCTTCGAGAACGTGACCCTGATGCCGCGCACGACCGTGTTCGGCTGGTATGACGGCAATGTTTTCGGCGCCGTCGAGAAGGTGCAGAAACATGTGGCGATGCCATCGCCCGATCTGCCGGTCGAGCGTCTCTGGCGCATTGCCGCCAAGCGCGCCATTCTAGCCTCAGGCGCCGAAGAGCGGCCACTGGTGTTTGGCGGTAATGATCGTCCCGGCGTGATGATGGCTGGCGCCGTGCGCAGCTATCTCAATCGCTATGGCGTCGTTGCCGGGCAGAAGGTGGCGGTCTTCACCAATGGCGGCTCGGGCTATCGAACCGCGGCTGACCTCGCCGCTGTGGGCGTCGAGATTTCGGCCATTCTCGACACGCGCGCTGCATCGGCCGATGCGGCCCCTCAGGGCGTTCGCGTGGTCCATGGAGCGACCGTCCATGCGACCAAGGGAAAGTATCGCATCAGCGGTCTCATCGCCGATCGCGGCGGGCTCGATGAGCTGATTGCCTGCGATGCGTTGGCCATGTCGGGCGGCTGGTCACCGATTATCCATCTTGCCTGCCAGCGGGGCGCCAAGCCGGTCTGGTCGGACGAGAAGCAGGCCTTCGTGGCGCCGATCGTCGGCGGCGAGCTGGAAATCGCCGGTTCGGCTGCGGGCATCGAGAGCGTCTCCGGCTGCCTTACCGATGGCGCGCAGAAGGCGCGGGTAGTCATCGAAAGCCTGGGCCGCACGGCTCATGCGGAAGATTTGCTTGAGGTCGAAGGCGAATATGATCCGTCCTTCGCGGCGATCTGGCATGTACCGGGCGCGAAGGACAAGGCATTCGTCGATTTCCAGAACGACGTCCATAGCAAGGATCTGGGCCTCGCGCTGCGTGAAGGTTTCGGCCATGTGGAACATGCCAAGCGCTATACGACGAGCGGCATGGCGACGGATCAGGGCAAGCTCGGCAATGTCAACGCCGCCGGCATTATTGCCGGCATGCGCGGCGTCAGCCCGGCCGCCGTCGGCACGACGACATTCAGGCCGTTCTATACACCGGTGTCCTTCGGCGCGCTGGCGGGAACCGCGCGCGACAAGCATGCGCAGCCGGTTCGGGAATCGCCGCTGCATGGGTGGGCGAAGAAGAACGGCGCCAGCTTTGTCGAGGCCGGCCTCTGGTATCGTTCGTCCTGGTTTGCCCGGCCGGGCGAGAAGGGCTGGCGCGACAGCGTGGACCGCGAGGTTTTGAACGTCCGCAACAATGTCGGCATCTGCGACGTGTCGACGCTCGGCAAGATCGAGATTTTCGGCAAGGATGCGGCGGAGTTTCTCAACCGGGTCTATTCCAACGCCTTCCTGAAGCTGCCGATCGGCAAAGCCCGCTACGGCCTCATGTTGCGCGAGGACGGCATGGTCTTCGATGACGGCACGACCAGCCGGCTGACGCCCGACCACTTTTTCATGACGACCACGACGGCGATGGCCGGCGAGGTGATGGCGCATATGGAATTCGCAGCGCAGACGCTCTGGCCGCATCTCGACGTTCGTTTCGTGTCCTCGTCCGACCAGTGGGCGCAGATGGCGATTGCCGGCCCGAAGGCGCGGCTGGTGCTGGAGCAGATTGTCGAGGACGATATTTCGGACGCGTTCTTCCCGTTCCTTGCCGCTGCCGAAGTGATGCTGAAGGGCGGCCTCAGGGCGCGTCTGTTCCGCATCTCCTTCTCGGGCGAACTCGCCTATGAACTCGCGGTCCCGGCCGGCTACGGCGAGGCGGTCGCCGACGCCGTTATGGAAGCCGGCAAGGCGCATGGTATCTGCCCCTATGGCGTCGAAGCGCTCAACGTGCTGCGTATCGAGAAGGGGCACGTCACCCATAACGAACTCGATGGCCGCACCACGCCTGACGATGTCGGGCTTGGCCGCATGATGTCGACGCAGAAGCCGGATTTCATCGGCAAGCGGCTGTCCACCCGCTTTGGTCTGACCGCCGCCGACCGCGGCCAGCTTGTGGGTCTGAAGCCGATCGATACGGCCAAGGAAATTCTCGCCGGAGCGCATATTTTGAAGGAGGGCGCGAGGCCTTCGACCGTGAACGATCAAGGGCATGTCTCCTCGGCGTGCTTCTCGCCGATGCTCGGTCATTCCATTGCGCTCGCTTTCCTGAAGTCGGGCCGGGAGCGCATCGGCGAGCGCGTGGTCGTCTGGGATGGATTGCGGGGTGAGGAAGTGGCAGCAGAGGTCTGCAGCCCCGTCTTCATCGATCCCGACAACAAGAAGCTTCTGGGGTAAGAGATCGATGAGCGTTGCGTTTCAGAACAGGCATGTGCTGGAAGATCATATTTCCGGTTTCGAGGCTGCCGCAAATCCGAATCATCTCGCCGTCGTGCGCCGGCCGGCGATCTTCTCAGTGCTCGCGAAGGCCGGGGAGCGGGATAGCGTTTTGGCGAGCCTCAAGGCGCTGAAGGATGTATCGGTTCGCGATGTCGGGCCGAGGGAATGGTTCGTTGTGTCGGACGCGCTTGGTGCCGATAGCGTTGCGCGGGATCTCTTCACGCTCGATCCCGCCCGGGCCTCTTTCTTCGAGCAAAGCGACGGCCGCGTGCTGCTGCGCATTTCCGGCCCTAGCGTCCGCCGTGTTCTTGCCAAATGCGTGGCTGTCGATCTGCATCCGCAAGTCTTTGCTGAGGGGCAGTCTGCCAACATGCTGTGCTGCCATGTCAGCGCGAATGTTGCCCGCACCGGTCCCGATCACTTCGAAATCATCGTGCCGCGTTCCTATGCCGGCAGCGTCTTCGAAGAGATCATGGAGATGGGGCGGGAGTTTGCGCTCACGGCCGGTTTCGCCGATTGAGAATCCCTATGTTGCCGATGTCCAATGACTTGCCAGCCGGCTTGCGCTGCCCATAGCGGATGGCGCGATCCGAACAATTGCGATGGCGCAAACAGACATATCGGTTTCGCAGTTCGGGCTATTTGGCCTATCGGATAGTCTCTAGGTTTCCTCTCAAATAAGGCCGGTCGCGCGGGAAGACACCCGGCGGCTTCGCGCCGAAAACAGGGGATTCCCAATGAAAAGCCATGCCAAGGTCGTCGTCATCGGTGGCGGTGTCGTCGGATGTTCGGTGCTCTATCACCTGACGAAATTCGGCTGGACGGATGTGGTGTTGCTCGAACGCTCCGAGCTTACATCCGGCTCGACCTGGCATGCGGCAGGCGGCATGCATACGATCAACGGCGATCCGAACGTTGCCAAGCTGCAGAAATATACGGTCGAGCTCTACAAGGAGATCGAAGAGTATTCGGGCCAGGATATCGGGCTGCACCTGACTTCCGGGCTGATGCTGGCGGCCACCCCGCAGCGCTTCGACTGGCTGAAATCCATTCTCGCCAAGGGCCGCTACAATGGCCTTGAAGCGACGCTGCTGACGCCGAAGGAAGCGCATGAGATGATGCCGCTCCTCGATCCCGATCAGTTCGTCGGCGCTCTTTACGATCCCGTCGAAGGTCATCTCGATCCCTATGGTACCACGCATGCCTATGCCCGCTCCGCCAAGAAGAACGGAGCGGAAATCTATCTGCATACCAAGGTCGAAGAGCTGGTGCAGCGCGAGGATGGTTCCTGGCGCGTCATCACCAATCAGGGTGAGATCATCGCCGAGCATGTCGTCAACGCCGCCGGCCTCTGGGCGCGCGAAGTCGGCCGCATGGTTGGGCTGGAGCTGCCGGTGCTTGCGATGGAGCACATGTATCTCATCACCGAGGACATGCCCGAAGTCATCGACTTCAACAAGACCACGGGCAAGGAGCTGATGCACTGCGTCGACTTCGACGGCGAGATCTATCTGCGCCAGGAGCGGCAGGGCATGCTGATGGGCACCTATGAAAAGGCCTGCCGTCCATGGTCGCCGCTGACGACGCCCTGGGATTTCGGTCACGAACTGCTGGCCGAGGATATCGAGCGCATCACGCCGGAACTGGAAGTCGGCTTCCGCCATTTCCCGGCCTTCAACAATGCCGGCATCAAGAAGATCATCAACGGTCCCTTCACCTTCTCGCCCGATGGTAATCCGCTCGTCGGCCCGGTGCGCGGCTTGAGGAACTATTGGTCGGCCTGTGCCGTCATGGCCGGCTTCAGCCAGGGCGGCGGTGTGGGTCTCGCGCTCGCCAACTGGATGATCTACGGCGATCCGGGCTTCGATGTCTTTGCCATGGATGTTTCCCGCTATGGCGACTACGCCACGCTCGCCTATACCAATGCCAAGGTGCGCGAAAACTATGCCCGCCGCTTCTCGATCCGCTATCCGAATGAGGAGCTGACGGCCGCTCGTCCGCTGCTGACGACGCCGATCTACGACAGACTGAAGGAAGCTGGCGGCGTATTCGGCGCCTATTATGGTCTCGAGCAAGCCCTGTGGTTCGCGCCGAAAGGGGAGGTCGATCAATTCTCCTGGCGTCGCTCCAACGACTTCGATGTTGTTGGCGCCGAAGCCAAGGCAGCGCGTGAGAGCGTCGGTCTGATGGAAACATCGGGCTTTGCCAAGTATTCGGTCAAGGGACTGGGCGCTGAAGCCTTCCTCGACAGGTTACTGACCTGCCGTATCCCGGCCGTGGGTCGCATGACGCTGGCGCCGATGTTGAAGCATGACGGCAAGCTGATCGGCGATTTCACGCTCGCAAAGCTGGGCGAGGGAGATTTCCTCCTCATCGGCTCCGGCATCGCCGAAGCCTATCATATGCGCTGGTTCGAAAGCCTGTTGCCGAAGGACGGCTCCGTCGAGCTCCAGGCACTCGGGCTTTCGCTCCTCGGCCTTTCGATCGCTGGCCCGAATGCCCGCAAGTTGCTGCAGAAGCTGACCCATCAGGATCTCTCGACCGCCGCCTTCCCCTTCATGTCGATCCGCCGCATGGATATCGGCATGGCGCCTGCGATCGTCGGCCGCGTCTCCTATACGGGTGATCTCGGCTATGAAATCTGGATGAAGCCGGAATATCAGCGTTACATTTTTGATCGGTTGATGGAGGAGGGCGCCGAATTCGGCATTCGTCTCTTCGGCCTGAGGGCGCTGAACGCGCTGCGCCTCGACAAATCCTATGGCAGCTGGGCGCGCGAATACCGGCCCCTCTACGGGCCGTTCGAGGCCGGCCTCAACCGATTCGTGGCGCTGTCCAAGGAGGCCGATTTCATCGGCAAAGCGGCGGCCGCCAAGGAAAAGGCGGAGGGCGGCACGCTGCGCCTGCGGACCTTCATCCTCTCGGCTAGGGATGCCGATGTCATCGGCGATGAGCCGATCTATCACAACGGTGCGGTCTGTGGCTGGGTGACGTCAGGTGGCTACGCTCATGCTTCCGGTCTTTCCGTCGCTGTGGGCTACGTGCCGAAGGGAATCGCCGACGAGGCGCAGGGTTGGTCGATCGAACTGCTCGGTGAGCTCTTGCCGGCAAGGCTGCAGGCCGAGCCGCTGTTCGATGCGGATGGTGCCAGGATGCGGGCGTAACGTCGCGGTTCAAACGACCATCATGGCGGGCCTGACGAGGCCCGCCTCTGACAAGAGCTCTTCAGAGTGCAGGCGTCGCTTGACGGTTTTGGCTAATTTTGAGCCATGGCCTGCCGCTTTCGTGCCATTTTTGGTCGGATTCGCATCAGCGCACGGCGATTTGAAAAGAATTTGTCAATTTCTCGCCTTTTTGGCTTCACATTTCCTTCGAAACCAGTATGGAATCGCGGCCATAGGCCTCTAGAAGGAACCTAAAAAAGTAATAAGAGATGTGGTCGTATGACGCCGCATCCAGGGGAAATGATATATGGATTATTTTATCCAGCAGCTCTTAAACGGGCTGACTCTCGGGTCGATCTACGGCCTGATCGCCATTGGTTACACCATGGTTTACGGCATCATCGGCATGATCAATTTTGCCCACGGTGATGTTTTCATGCTTGGCGGCTTTGCCGCTCTCATCACCTATCTGGTTCTCGTTTCGCTCTTCGCCGGCCTGCCGGTCGCGATCATGCTGCTCGTCATGCTGATCGTCGCCATGCTGATGACGAGCCTGTGGAACTGGGTGATCGAGCGGGTGGCTTATCGGCCGCTGCGCGGTTCGTTCCGCCTCGCGCCGCTGATCACGGCGATCGGCATGTCGATCGTTCTGTCGAACTTCATCCAGGTCGCACAGGGGCCGCGCAACAAGCCGATCCCGACACTGGTGGGTGATGTCTACAACTTCGGCGGCGTCTCGCTGTCGCTGAAGCAGATCATCGTCTTCATCGTCACCGTGGTGCTGCTCGTCGCCTTCTGGTATATCGTCAACAAGACGGCGCTTGGGCGTGCTCAGCGGGCGACCGAACAGGATCGCAAGATGGCGGCACTGCTCGGCATCAATGTCGACCGCACCATCTCCATCACCTTCATCATGGGTGCCGCTCTCGCTGCTGTCGCCGGCACGATGTATCTGATGTATTATGGTGTCGCCAACTTCACGGACGGTTTCGTGCCTGGTGTCAAGGCTTTCACGGCGGCGGTCCTGGGCGGCATCGGCTCGCTTCCAGGTGCTGTTCTCGGCGGCCTGATGATCGGCTTCATCGAGTCGTTCTGGTCTGGCAATTTTCCCATCGCGTATAAGGATGTCGCCACTTACGGCATCCTTGCCTACGTGCTGATCTTCAAGCCGACGGGTATTCTCGGTCGGCCGGAAGTCGAAAAGGTATAACGCCATGGCAAATTCAAACTTCGTTGCAGGCAAGACCGCGCCCGGCCTTGTCCAGAAAGGGATTACGGACGCCTTCTGGACTGCGATCATCGCCTTCGGCATGTTCGTCCTCTATATCGGTCTCAAGACCGATCAGAATATGGACAACAAGCTGATCATCGTGCAGCGCTGGGGCCTTCTGGCAACCATTGTCGCGATCGCCGCTGTCGGCCGCTTCATCATGACGGTCTTCGTCCAGCCGTATCTGGCGGCGCGAAAGGCAGCCAGGGCCAAGGTCGTGCAGGTGGAGGGCGAGCCAAGCTTCGTCTCCAAGCATTTCAACACGATTGCCCTTGTGCTTCTGCTGATCTATCCGCTGGCGGCGGTGGCAATCCTTGGGCCGCAAGGCGCGCTGACCTATGTCGACAATTTCGGCATTCAGATCCTCATCTATGTGATGCTTGCCTGGGGTCTGAATATCGTCGTTGGCCTTGCCGGTCTGCTCGACTTGGGATATGTCGCCTTCTATGCGGTCGGCGCCTATTCCTATGCTCTGCTGTCGACGCATTTCGGCCTGTCCTTCTGGCTGCTGCTGCCGTTGTCGGGCATTCTTGCCGCGCTTTGGGGCATGATTCTGGGCTTTCCGGTGCTGCGTCTGCGGGGCGACTATCTGGCCATCGTCACGCTTGCCTTCGGTGAAATCATCCGCATCGTGCTGACCAACTGGACCGACGTGACGCAGGGAAGCTTCGGCATCTCCAACATCACCAAGGCATCGCTTTTTGGCCTGTATACCTTCGATATGAAGGACCCGCACAACTTCGTCCGCAGTTTCGGTCTGCCGATCTCGTCGGCCTGGTATAAGGTTTTCCTGTTCTACGTGATCCTGCTGCTCTGCATGCTGACTGCCTATGTCACCATCAGGCTGCGCCGCATGCCGATCGGACGTGCGTGGGAAGCGTTGCGTGAGGATGAAATCGCCTGCCGTTCGCTCGGCATCAATACGGTGACCACGAAGCTGACGGCTTTTGCCACCGGAGCCATGTTCGGCGGCTTTGCCGGCTCCTTCTTCGCGGCGCGTCAGGGCTTCGTCTCGCCGGAATCCTTCGTGTTCCTCGAATCCGCTGTGATCCTCGCGATCGTCGTCCTCGGCGGCATGGGGTCGCTGAAGGGCATCGCGATTGCCGCGATCGCCATGATTGGCGGCACCGAATTGCTGCGCAACATGAGCTTCCTCAAGACCGGGCTGGTCTTCGGCGATACGACGATCATTCCCGGTTTCGGACCGGACTTCACACCGGAACTCTACCGCATGCTGATCTTCGGTCTTGCCATGGTAGTGGTGATGATCTTCAAGCCGCGCGGCTTTGTCGGCACGCGCGAGCCGACCGCTTTCCTCAAGGAGCGAAAAGCGGTTTCAGGCAGCTTTACCAAGGAGGGCCACGGCTGATGAACGCTGTGACCGCAAACCCCAGCGACGTCCTCTTGAAGGTCGATCACCTGTCGATGAAGTTCGGCGGCCTGATGGCCATCAACGACTTCTCGTTCGAGGCCAAGCGTGGCGATATCACCGCGCTGATCGGGCCGAACGGCGCCGGCAAGACCACCGTGTTCAACTGCATCACCGGCTTCTACAAGCCGACGATGGGCATGCTTACGCTACAGCAGAAGAGCGGCAAGGAGTATCTCCTGGAACGGCTGCCGGATTTTCGGATCACGCGCGAAGCCAAGGTGGCGCGTACCTTCCAGAATATCCGCCTGTTTTCGGGCCTTACGGTGCTCGAAAACCTGCTGGTGGCGCAGCACAACAAGCTAATGCGTGCCTCCGGCTACACGATCCTCGGCCTGCTCGGCATCGGTCGCTATCGTTCCGAGGCCAAGAATGCGATCGAATTGGCGCGCTTCTGGCTCGAAAAGGCCGATCTCATCGATCGCGCCGACGATCCTGCAGGCGATCTTCCTTACGGCGCGCAACGCCGCTTGGAAATCGCGCGCGCCATGTGCACGGGGCCGGAACTGCTTTGCCTGGACGAGCCGGCTGCCGGTCTCAATCCTCGCGAGTCTCTGGTCCTCAACGAATTCCTTCGCAGTATCCGCAAGGACACCGGCACATCCATCCTGCTGATCGAACACGACATGTCCGTGGTCATGGAAATTTCCGACCATGTCATCGTGCTCGAATATGGGCAGAAGATCGCCGATGGCACGCCGGATGAGGTCAAGAATGATCCTCGCGTGATCGCCGCCTATCTCGGCGTCGAGGATGAGGAAGTGGAAGAGGTGATTGCCGAAGTCGAGCACCTCCAAGAGGGTGAACATTGATGGCGGGGCAACCACTTCTCAAAGTTGCGGGTGTCGAAACCTATTACGGCAATATCCGCGCTCTTGCCGGCGTCGATATCGAAGTCAACAGCGGCGAGATCGTCAGCCTGATCGGCGCCAACGGCGCCGGCAAATCGACGCTGATGATGACGATCTGCGGCAGCCCGCAGGCGCGCACCGGTTCGGTCACCTTCGACGGTCGCGATATCACGCGCATGCCGACGCATGAGATCGCGCGGCTTCGCATCGCGCAGTCGCCCGAGGGTCGGCGCATCTTTCCGCGCATGACCGTCTATGAAAACCTCCAGATGGGCGCGAGTCTCGACAAGCTCAAATATTTCAACGAGGACGTCGAGAAGATCTTCACGCTCTTCCCGCGCCTGAAGGAGCGCCAGTCGCAGCGCGGCGGAACGCTTTCGGGCGGCGAGCAGCAGATGTTGTCGATCGGCCGCGCGCTGATGGCGCGTCCCAAGCTGCTGCTCCTCGACGAGCCGTCGCTTGGCCTGGCGCCGCTGATCGTCAAGGGCATCTTCGAGGCGATCAAGGTCCTGAACCAGACCCAGGGGCTGACCGTGTTCCTCGTCGAGCAGAATGCTTTTGCGGCACTCAAGCTTTCCGACCGCGCCTATGTGATGGTCAATGGCCGGGTGACGATGAGCGGTTCCGGCAAGGAACTGCTCGCCAATCCGGAGGTGCGCGCCGCCTATCTTGAAGGCGGTCACCATTGAGTTTCGTTTCGCGGAGAATTTGAGATGCAGGGACTTCTCTTCGACACCGATACCGGCGGCCGCATGGTCATCCGCGCTGTTATCGTCATTCTCGGTTTCTGGACCGCATGGCGCGCTGGCCGCGCCGTTGCCTCCAGCTGGGAAACCTATCCGCTTGTCGTTATCTACAGCTTTCTGATCGGCCTTGGCCTGCAGTTTCTGCACCATGCGCTGTTCAATGGCCCGGTTTTCGACGTCACCATCTACATCATCGATGTCGCGCTTCTGCTTGTTTTTGCGACGGCGGGATACCGGTATCGACGTACCGATCAGATGGTGAATAATTATTACTGGCTTTATGAAAAGACCTCGGCCTTTTCCTGGAAGAAGAAGAATTGACAGTGCGCCTAAACTAGGCACAGTCTGCGTACAACCAAGAGCGTCACCCAGCCCATAAAAACAGACGGGAACGGGCAGGGGTCATGCTTCCAGAGTTCGGAATGCAAGCGTTACCGGCGTGATGATTGGTGGGTATCGCGCAGGGCAGATCAAACGGAACCCGCTTAAAAATTGGGAGTAATAATATGAAGAAGTATCTTCTGTCGGCGGTGGCTTTGTCGGCGATGATCGCTTTCGGCGGCGTTGCGAAGGCCGACATTATCGTTGGCGTCGGTGGTCCGTTGACGGGCCCGAATGCTGCGTTTGGCGCGCAGCTTCAGAAGGGTGCAGAGCAAGCAGCTGCAGACATCAATGCGGCCGGCGGTATCAATGGCGAAAAGATCAAGATCGAACTCGGCGACGACGTCTCCGATGCCAAGCAGGGTGTTTCGGTCGCCAACAAGTTCGTTGCTGACGGCGTGAAGTTCGTGGTCGGTCACTTCAACTCGGGCGTTTCCATTCCGGCTTCGGAAGTCTACGCCGAAAACGGTATTCTGCAGATCACGCCGGCTTCGACGAACCCGAAGTTCACCGAACGCGGCCTGTGGAACACGTTCCGTACTTGCGGCCGTGACGACCAGCAGGGTGAAGTTGCCGGCAAGTACATCGCCGATAATTTCAAGGGCGCCAAGGTTGCCGTCGTTCATGACAAGACCCCTTATGGTCAGGGCCTGGCTGACGAGACCAAGAAGAACCTCAATGCCGCTGGCGTGACGGAAGTTCTTTATGAAGGCATCACCCCCGGCGACAAGGACTATTCGGCCCTCATCGCCAAGATGAAGCAGGCTGGTGTCGACTTCGTCTATTACGGCGGTCTGCACACGGAAGCTGGCCTCATCATGCGCCAGATGGCCGACCAGGGCGTGAAGGCTCACTTCATGTCGGGTGACGGTATCGTCTCGAACGAGCTGGCATCGATCGCCGGCGACGCCGTCGACGGCACGCTGATGACCTTCGCACCGGATCCGCGCAAGAACCCGGCTTCCGCCGATCTCGTCGCCAAGTTCCGCGCCGCCGGCTACGAGCCGGAAGGCTACACGCTCTACTCCTACTCGGCTCTGCAGGTTATCGCTGCCGCCGCCAAGGCTGCCGGTTCCAACGATCCGATGGCTGTTGCCGATGCGCTGAAGGCAAAGGGTCCGTTCAAGACCGCTATCGGCGACCTCGGCTTCAACGCCAAGGGCGACATCACCCGTCCGGACTACGTTATGTACAAGTGGTCCAAGGGTTCCGACGGCAAGTACAACTACGCCGAAATTTCGAAGTAAGCTTTGCGACGCCGGTTTTCCGGCATAGTCAAGATTAGGGAGCCCGGCCATCGGCCGGGCTTTTTCACATCCGCGATATCGGTTCGCCATTTCCTTCATGCCGAGGCTGCTTTAAATCTGCCTGATATCGGCAGGAGGATCACAGCATGAGCAGACCCCGTATTCTCGTGACGCGGCGCTGGCCATCGGCGGTTGAGGCGGTACTTTCGGAGCGTTTCGACACCACTTTGAACAGGGATGACGCAGCACTCGATGCGGGGCAGCTGCGCGAGGCGCTGCTCACCTATGACGCCGTCCTGCCGACCGTTTCCGACAAGCTTCCGGCCGCGCTTTTCGAGGGAGCGATCCGCTCAAAGATCCTCGGTAATTTCGGTGTCGGCTTCAGCCACATCGATATCGCCGCGGCCAAGGAAAAAGGCATAGCCGTCACCAACACGCCGGGCGTGCTGACGGATTGCACGGCTGATATTGCCATGCTGCTGCTCCTTTCCGTTGCCCGACGCGGCGGCGAAGGCGAGCGGGAGGTCAGAGCCGGCGCCTGGACCGGCTGGCGGCCGACGCATCTCGTCGGCACCAAGGTGACGGGCAAGACTGTCGGCATCATAGGCTTCGGCCGTATCGGTCGTGCCTTCGCGCAGCGCTGTCATTTCGGCTTCGGCATGGATGTCGTCTTCTATAATCGCTCGGCAATAGATCCGATGGAAGCTTCGCGCTATGGCGCCATGCAATTGCAGACCGTCGAGGATGTTCTGGAAGTCTCCGACTTCGTCTCGCTGCACTGCCCGGGCGGTGCCGAGAACCGCCATCTGATGAATGCGGCTCGCCTTGCAGCCATGAAACCAGAGGCCTTCCTGATCAACACGGCAAGGGGCGATGTGGTCGACGAGGCGGCGCTGATATCGGCATTGGAGGGGGGAACGATCCGCGGCGCCGGTCTCGATGTCTATGAAGCGGAGCCACATGTTCCCGAACGGCTGCGGGACATGGAGAATGTCGTGCTTCTGCCGCATCTCGGCAGCGCCACGGAAGAGACGCGCACGGCCATGGGCATGAAAGTCGTCGATAATATCACTGCCTTCTTTGCCGGGAGAGAGCCGCCGGACCGCGTGGTCTAGGCAGAAATACAGAAACCCAGACTGCGATACGTCGTTGCCGGATAGGCGGCGCGTCCATGAGGTGGCGGCGTCAACCACTTGAAGTGCCATCATGTGAGCCGTTTTCCGGCAAGGAGGAACAGTGTCTGAGAATGACTATGATGCGTTCGCAGCCGCCTATCAGGCCGACAATGAGAACAATGCCTGGAATGCTTATTACGAGCGACCTGCAATTCTCTCGCTCGCCGGTGACGTTGCCGGACTTCGGGTTCTCGATGCGGGTTGCGGAGGCGAGGCTCATGCCGCAGCCCTCGTCGATCGGGGAGCGGCCCTGACCGGCGTCGATGCGAGCGCGGGCTTGCTCGAAATCGCGCGGTGCCGCCTAGAAGGACGGGCACATTTGTTGCTGGCCGATTTGAACGAGCGATTGCCTTTCGAAGACGGCGCTTTCGATTTGGTCATGGCCTCCTTGGTCATGCATTATCTGCACGATTGGTCACGCCCTCTTTCGGAATTCAGGCGTGTCTTGTCCGATGGCGGCCGCCTGATTTTTTCAACGCATCATCCGTTCATGGATCATGATCCGGCCAGCGGAGAAAACTATTTCGAGACCTATAACTTCAGCGAGACGTGGCACCGAGGCGGCAAGGACATCACCATGCGATTTTGGCACCGGCCGCTCCATGCCATGTTTGATGCGCTGAAATCAGCTGGATTTCGGATCGATCTCGTGAGCGAGCCGCAGCCGGATCCCAAGGTCAGCAGCCTTTTCCCGGAGGCATACCAGAGCCTGACGACCAAGCCGCGCTTCCTCTTCTTTTCGGCAGTGAAGGGATAGATGCGCTTCGCGGGCGGAGCTTTCTGTAGACCTGTTTCCGATACCTGTTCGACCCATTTGAAATTTACTGCCTTTCTTTTCGGCATTTGACGGAAAATGCAGCTGATGTGGCTAGTTGCAGGCCAATATCGCGGGAGATCGCATAAGGCACAGGAATTGCTTGCATTTATTCCTTGCCGGGCTTCAATGGTCGGCTTTGGAATGATGTGATGCGTGGAGAGGCTGATGGCAATGATGGCGGCAGGCACGAGACCGCAGCGGGCGCGGGGTCGCGGCCATCTTGCGGCGAAGTCGCTTGGCGGCCGCACGCGTCTTGCCGAGCTCTTCCAGGAAGGGGCGGCCAAGATCAGGCTGCCGGAAACCTTCGATCATTCGATGGAGGCGGTCATCATCAACACCGCCGGCGGTCTCACCGGCGGCGACCGGATGGATTGGAGTGTCGTTGCCGGGCCGGGCACGCGCATCGATGTAACGACACAGGCTTGCGAGAAAATCTACAAGGCTTCGATGGGTACGGCCGAGGTTGAAACCTCGATCAGGATCGGTCGCGACGCTCGGGTCGATTGGCTGCCGCAGGAGACAATCCTGTTCGATCGCGCCTCGCTTTCACGGGCATTGAATGTCGAGCTTGACGAAACGGCCGAGTTCCTTGCCGTCGAGGCGATCCTGCTCGGGCGGAAAGCCATGGGCGAAGCGATGGAGCAGGGGCTGTTTCGCGATCGTTGGCGCATCCGCCGCGGCGGACGGCTGGTTCATGCCGAGGAGCTGCGTCTGGACGGCGATGTGGCTGCATTGACGGGCAAGGCGGCTGCTCTGAGCGGCCAGGTTGCTTTCGCGACATTGCTCTATGTCGGCCCGCTGGCCGAAACCTATCTCGGCCGAATCAGGCCCCTCCTCGAAACCCATATGGGGGGTGCCAGCCACTGGGGCGAGAAGCTCGTCGTGCGCCTAGTCGCTGCCGACGGGTTCGCACTCAGAAAAATCCTCATCCCGATCATTTCCGCCTTGCGCAATGGAGCGCCTGTGCCGAAAGTCTGGAACCTGTAAATTGAGCAAACAGCAATCACATAGGTAGGCGATGAACCTCACTCCGAGAGAAAAAGACAAGCTGCTGATTTCCATGGCGGCGATGGTGGCGCGGCGGCGGCTGGAGCGTGGCGTCAAGCTCAATCATCCCGAAGCCATCGCGCTGATCACGGATTTCGTGGTCGAAGGTGCGCGCGACGGCCTTCCTGTCGCCGAGCTGATGGAGGCTGGCGCCCATGTCATCGCCCGCGATCAAGTGATGGAAGGCGTCGCCGAGATGATCCATGATGTTCAGGTCGAAGCGACATTTCCCGACGGCACCAAACTCGTGACCGTCCACGAGCCCATCCGGTGAGGCTGAAATGCTGGAACTGAGACCCAATTGCGAATGCTGCGACAGGAATTTACCGCCGGATAGCGAAGAGGCGATGATCTGCACGTTCGAGTGCACCTTCTGCGCCGATTGTGCCAATACGGTGCTGGACGGTGTCTGCCCGAACTGTGGCGGTGACTTCGCGCGGCGTCCAATCCGCCCGGCAGCCTTGCTCGTCAAATATCCCGCTTCGACCAAGCGTGTTCTGAAAGCTGAGGGATGCGCGCCCGTCCGGGCCGCATGAGGAGAGAACCATGATCCCAGGTGAAATCATCGCCGCAGGTGGCGACATTGAACTCAATGCCGCAGCGCCGACCGTGACGCTTGAGGTTTCCAATACCGGCGATCGGCCGGTGCAGGTCGGGAGCCATTATCATTTTGCCGAGACCAATGCCGGGCTTTCTTTCGACCGCGACCAGGCAAGGGGCATGCGGCTCGATATTCCCGCCGGAACAGCCGTGCGCTTCGAGCCAGGGCAGACGCGCTCCGTCACCCTGATCCCGCTGTCGGGCAAGCGCGAGGTCTACGGCTTCCGTCAGCAGGTCATGGGCAAGCTTTAGTTCTGGGGGATGTCGATGAAATTGCTTGCGTCCGCTGCCGCTCTTGTCGCCGTTCTCGTTTGCGGCCCAGTTTTTGCGCAGAAAACCGTGAGCAGATCCGGGGGCGATTGCGCCAATGCACAGACGCAGACGGACATGAACGTCTGCGCTGTGCTCGAATTCGGTGAGGCCGACAAGGCGTTGAATGCGCAATACAAGAAAACGCGCGCGGCGATGGTCGCCATCGACGCGGATCTCGACAACGACATGAAGGGCGCCGAAAAGGCGCTTATCAAGGCGCAGCGAGCCTGGGTGGATTATCGCGACGGCGAATGCGAGACCCAAGGGTTCCAGGCGCGGGGCGGCTCGATGGAGCCCATGCTCGTCTCCGGTTGCAAGGCGGACCTGACGAAGAAGCGCACCAAGGAATTGAAGGATCTCGCCGATGGACCGGAGGGCAATCAGTGAGTTCCAGGCGTAGCGTGATGATCGTCGGCAATGGTGAGGTTGCGGCAGGTGCCGCAGCTGTCATCGATGCTGGCGATCTTGTGATCCGTTTCAACGATTGCCGCTCGATGGGGGCCGGCGGCAGCCGGACCGACGTCGTTGCAGTGTGCAACACCGGCCGGCCGGCGCGCGCCATGCTCGGCTCGGCAGAATGGCGCAAGAGCCCCGCCGTTGCTTCCGCATCCGAGATATGGAGCGTGCGCGATCCGATCAAATTCGCGGCGCTGCGTGCGCCGCTTGCGATCTCACATCCGGAACTCGACGATTTCTGTGACGACTATACCGACCAGTTCACCGCCTTCTGTCAGGCAACCGGCAAGCGACATGTCGTGATCGGTCAATCCATTCACGAAGGTGTCGATGCTGCACTCGCAGAACATGAGCCCGGCTCTTACGTGGTGCCGAGCAGCGGCCTGATCGTGATTGCCGAGGTGATGGCGCGCCATCCTGACGACGATATCGCCATTACCGGTTTCGGCCACACGGGCTGGGAAGAGCATCCCTTCGCCGCCGAAAAACGGCTGGTGGACGCTTACATATCCCTCGGCCGCCTGAGGCGACTTGCCGACACGAACCTCCTCTCTGCCTCCCAAGGAGATTGATTGATGCCCTACAGGATTTCCCGCGCCGCCTATGCCAGCATGTTCGGACCGACCGTCGGCGACAAAGTGCGTCTGGCCGACACCGAATTGTTCATCGAGGTGGAGAAGGATTTCACCACTTATGGCGAGGAGGTGAAGTTCGGCGGCGGCAAGGTCATTCGCGACGGCATGGGGCAGAGCCAGGTGACGAGAGCAAATGGCGCGGTCGATACCGTCATCACCAATGCGCTGATCCTCGACCATTGGGGGATCGTGAAGGCGGATATCGGCTTGAAGGACGGCCGCATCGTCGCAATCGGCAAGGCCGGCAATCCGGACATGCAGCCCGGTGTCAACATCATCGTCGGACCCGGCACGGAAGCAATCGCCGGCGAGGGCAAGATCGTCACTGCCGGCGGCATGGACAGCCATATCCATTTCATCTGCCCGCAGCAGATCGAGGAAGCCCTGATGTCGGGCGTCACCACCATGCTCGGTGGAGGCACGGGGCCGGCGCATGGAACGCTGGCAACGACCTGCACGCCGGGGCCATGGCATCTGGCACGCATGATCGAATCCTTCGATGCTTTTCCGATGAATATTGGCCTGTCCGCCAAGGGCAATGCGTCTGTGCCTGCCGCCCTGAAGGAAATGGTGCTCGGCGGAGCCTGCGCGCTTAAGCTGCATGAGGATTGGGGCACGACGCCGGCGGCGATCGACTGCTGCCTCAGCGTTGCCGACGAATATGATGTGCAGGTGATGATCCACACGGATACGTTGAATGAAAGCGGCTTCGTGGAGGATACGATCGGCGCCATCAAGGGTCGCACCATTCACGCCTTCCACACGGAAGGCGCGGGCGGTGGCCATGCGCCTGATATCATCAAGATCTGCGGCCAGTCGAACGTCATCCCGTCTTCGACCAATCCGACGCGGCCCTATACGGTTAATACGATCGCAGAGCATCTGGATATGCTGATGGTCTGCCATCACCTGTCGCCGTCGATTCCTGAGGATATTGCCTTCGCGGAAAGCCGCATCCGTAAGGAGACGATCGCCGCGGAGGATATTCTCCACGATATCGGTGCCTTTTCGATCATTTCATCCGATAGCCAGGCCATGGGCCGTGTCGGCGAAGTGGCGATCCGTACCTGGCAGACCGCCGACAAGATGAAGCGCCAGCGCGGCCGCCTGGCGCAGGAGACCGGCGACAACGACAATTTCCGTGCGAAGCGCTACATCGCCAAATATACGATCAACCCGGCAATCGCGCACGGCGTCAGCCATGAGGTCGGTTCGATCGAGGTCGGCAAGCGTGCCGATCTGGTGCTCTGGAGCCCGGCCTTCTTCGGCGTGAAGCCGGAAATGGTCTTGATCGGCGGCTCGATCGCCGCAGCGCCGATGGGCGATCCGAATGCCTCGATCCCGACGCCGCAGCCGATGCATTACCGGCCGATGTTCGGCGCCTATGGCAAGAACCGGACGAATTCCTCCGTGACCTTCGTTTCGCAAGCGGCGTTCGATGCCGGGCTTGCCGGCAAGCTTGGTGTCGCCAAGACGCTGCTGCCCGTCAGGAACACGCGCGGCGGCATTTCCAAGGCATCGATGATCCACAACAGCCTGACGCCGCACATCGAGGTGGACCCGGAAACCTATGAAGTGCGTGCTGATGGCGAGCTTCTGACCTGCGAGCCGGCAACCGTGCTGCCGATGGCGCAGCGCTATTTTCTTTTCTGAGGATATTTCGGACGCCGATCATCAGCAGATATGAAAGCCCCGGTTTTTCTGGGGTTTTCTCATGCTGCGTACTAGGCGCAGCAATATCAATGACATGAGAGGGTGGCGCCGCCATCGCGCATTTCTGCCGGCAATCCGGATTTTGTGGATGTACCTTCGGCTGTTCACAACTTGGGAAATGCACCGCATTTTAATCATTCCATTAAAGACCTGGAAGCGTCTTCACCCCTATCTCACATGATTGAAATAGTGGGCTGAGGAAGGTGAATCGCATGAAGCAATGGATTTCGCTGCAGGCCGAACTCGGTAACTTTCAGCAGCGACGTGCGATTTTTATTTTCGCGCTTAAGATGAGTTTCGTCGCGGTCATCATGTCGCTTGCCATCATCCTGGTGCTGCTTTTGGTGATGCAATGGTTTGATCTTCTGCCGCTGCCGATTTTCGAGGCGATGCGCTTTGGTGTTTTGCTGGCATGGATCATCGGCGGCACCGTGTCCGGCGCGCTCGCGGTGCTGGCAGGTTTTTCCATCCACAGGCTCGCGGTCTCCCGTGCCGAATTCGAGCGGTTGAGCCGCACCGATATGCTGTCCGGCCTGCTCAATCGCCGTGCTTTCACCGAGGCGTTGAATATGGCCGGAGACGGCGCTTCTCTGGTGATTTTCGATCTGGATCGGTTCAAGGCGATCAACGATCGTTTCGGACATGCATCCGGTGATGCGGTGATTGTTGCGGTGTCGCGGCTATTTTCCGCTGCCTTCACCGGAGAAGACGTGATTGCACGGCTTGGCGGTGAGGAATTCGGCGTCATCATTCATGGCGGCGATACGGCCGAGCGTATCGCGCGCGTTGAGGAGATCAAGGAGCAGATCGCCGAACATTCGATCGCCATTGAAGGCGGATCGGTGAAGATCACCATTTCCGCCGGGATTGCCGACATCGGCGGGGATCGCAAGACGGAGACCGTTTACGCTGCCGCCGACAAGGCACTTTATCTTGCCAAGACGCTTGGCCGCAACCGTGTCATGCACGAGCGCGAGCGTCTGTCGCAGGTCTGGCATCGCTGCGCCACGGAGCAGGAACAGGAGGCAACGACGGATGTCAGGGAATTGCAGCGCTATGTGCAGCGGATGTGAAGCGTTCACGCGCCATTGATGCTTGCGCGGGAGGCGACTATTTTGCATGCTCTGAGAAAGTATTAAACTGGAACAGTCATGCTACGCGTCACTTCCTATCTGCCGGCCGGCACCCCTTCCTCCAATCCAATCGATCGTGTCGTCCTGCCGCATGATCTCAGGCATCTGCGCCGCAAGCTCCTGCATCTTGAAAATGGCGAGATGGTCATGCTCGACCTCAAGGAACCCGTGCTGTTTGCCAGCGGCGATCTGCTGGTGCGCGAGGATGGCGAGCTGATCGAGATCGTTGCAGCAGACGAAAAGCTTTTCGAGATCCGCCCGCGTGATCGCAGGTATCTGATCGAGCTCGCCTGGCATCTCGGCAACCGCCATCTTTCCGCGCAGATCGAGGAGGAGCGTATCCTGATCCTGCGCGATCATGTGATCCGGTCCATGCTCGAGGGGTTGGGGGCTGTCGTGACCGAAGTCAGCGAGCCTTTCCAGCCGGCGCGCGGCGCCTATCACTCCCATGGCAGCCATTCGCATGGCCACGACCATCATCATGGTCATGACCACGGACACGATCATCACAATCATTCGCATGATTGAACCGTGATGACCGGCAATGCGGTTTCGGATGACGGCGATCTGCAGGCGCTCCTGCGGCTGATGGCCTGGTTGTCGCCGGCGTTTCCGGTGGGATCGTTCGCCTATTCCGGCGGTCTGGAGCGTGCGGTGCACGATGGGCTGGTGCGCGACAGCACCGGCCTCAGCGAGTGGATTGCTGCGCTCATCGAGCATGGCTCCGCGTGGAATGATGCAGTGCTACTGGTCGAGGCGCATCGGGCTGACGCGGATGGGCCGCGGCTTGCGGCCGTCGCAGAGCTTGCCGAGGCGCTGGCCGGCTCAAAGGAGCGCCACAACGAGACCATGCTGCTTGGAGATGCCTTTCTTTCGGCCGCAGCCGCCTGGCCGCATGCGATCTTTTCCATGCTCCCGGCAAGGACAGCCTATCCGGTTGCGATTGGCGCTGTCGCAGGTGCGCATGGCATCGCCGCCGAGAAGGCGGCTGCCGCCTTCCTGCATGCGCTGGCATCGCAGATGGTATCTGCCGGCATTCGGCTCGGCGTCAGCGGGCAAAAAGATGGTGTCGCCATTCTGGCGCGGCTGGAAGGTGTCTTTGCAGATGTCGCGCGGCGGGCAGCCCAATCCAGCCTCGACGATCTTGGGGCGGCGACCGTGCACGCGGATATTGCGAGCCTGCGCCATGAGACCCAAGGCACGCGCCTCTTCAGGTCATGATGGGCGCCATCGGAAAAATACTGCAATCGAAGCATGGCCTACGTCATTCGCCGCTGTGCGGCCGCCCGACGCTTAGCTATGCTATCACTTTATCGGAGTTGCGAGCATGAAATCGAGACATGGACCCTTGCGCGTCGGCATCGGCGGCCCCGTCGGTTCGGGCAAGACGGCGTTGACGGAGAAGCTGTGCAAGGCGATGCGTGATGACTATTCCGTCGCCGTCGTCACCAACGATATCTATACGACCGAGGATGCGGAAGCGCTGGTGCGCATGCAGGCGCTGCCTTCGGATCGCATCGTCGGCGTCGAAACGGGCGGCTGCCCGCACACGGCGATCCGCGAGGATGCAACGATCAATCTGCAGGCCATTGCCGCCCTGAACGAGCGGCTTCCTGATCTCGACGTGGTTTTCATCGAATCCGGTGGCGACAATCTGGCGGCAACCTTTTCACCCGATCTTGCCGATATCACCATCTACGTGATCTCGGTATGCCAGGGCGAGGAAATCCCGCGCAAGGGCGGCCCCGGCATCACAAAATCGGATCTGCTCGTCATCAACAAGAAGGATCTGGCGCCTTTCGTCGAGGTCGATCTCGAGGTGATGGATCGCGACGCCGCCCGGATGCGTCAGGCTCGCCCCTTCGTCTTTTCCGACATGAAGCGGGGCGAGGGCGTCAGCAAGATCGTCGATTTCCTGAAGGAACAAGGCGGCCTCTGAGCCGCCCCGTCCTTATTTCCCATATCCGCTGAGACTGTTTTATTCTGCCGCGAAGGGTGGCAGCTTTAGCACGTTCGTGCCCACGGACCTGCTTCTGCCATCCTTGTTCTCGATGGCTTCAAGCCGCTCTTCCAGGGTGGTCAGCGACTGACGGTTTTCATTAAGGGCCGCCGCCAGGCCTTCCTTGGTCACCACCTCGTCATCCGCATCCTTGCTGCCGACAAGCCTGCCGAAGAGGTAGCCAAGCAGGCGCGACAGGTCGTCCATGATCAGGAAGAAGGACGGCACGACCACAAGGCTGAGCACCGTGGAGACGATGATGCCGCCGATCACGGCAATTGCCATCGGTGCACGGAAGGAGCCGCCTTCGCCGACGCCGAGCGCGGATGGCAACATGCCGGCCGACATGGCGATTGAGGTCATGATGATCGGACGGGCACGCTTGCGGCCGGCCTCGACGACCGCTTCCAGTCGCGGCATGCCCTGGTGCATCATTTCGATGGCGAAATCGACGAGCAGGATGGCGTTCTTCGTCACGATACCCATCAGCATTAGAATGCCGATCATGACGGGCATGGACAGCGCATTGCCGGTCATGATCAAGGCCAGCGCCACGCCGCCGATCGCCAATGGGAGCGAGAGCAGGATTGTGAAGGGCTGGATTACATCCTTGAACAGCAGGATGAGCACGGTCAGAACAAGCATGAGGCCGAGCAGCATGGCATTGCCGAAGCTCTGCTGCATCTCCTTCTGAACCTTGGTATCGCCGCTTTCGGCCAGATGCACGGTTGCCGGGATCTTGGCGTTGTTGACGATATTGAGGAAGTGTTCGGATGCCGTATCCAACGCCACACCCTGCGGCAGGTCGGCACCGATCGCGACGACGCGGAAACGGTTGTTGCGCTTGATGGAGGAGAGGCCCTCCGAATAGTCGATGTCTGCCACGCTCGACAGCGGCACGGTGGTGCCGGCGGATGCCTGGCCGGTGGTGCCCATGGACGTTTTGATGCGCAACGCGCGGATCGCTGCCAGATCTCGGCGCATGCCGAGCGAGGCCTGAACGCGGATCGGGATCTGGCGATCATCGAGCGAGATCTTCGCAAGTGAAGCGTCGATATCGCCAATGGTCGCTACGCGAATCGTATCCGAAATCATCTGTGGCGTGATGCCAAGGCGTGCCGCCTCATCCTTGCGCGGGAAGATCTGCAGCTCGGGCCGCGGCAGCGCGCCATCGGCGCTGACATTGGCAAGCGCCGGATCGGCGCGCAGCTTGGCTTCTAGAATGCCGACTGCCTGATTGAGATCCTTTTCGTTGCGCGAGAGGAAGTTATAGGTCAGGTCGCGGTCACCACGATCGTTCAGCTTGGTGATGCGGACGTCGGGTATCGAGCGCAGCTTGGCAAAGACTTCCTTTTCGATGTCCCATTGTGGGCGCACGCGGCCATGGACGGCGACCTTCGGCAGATGAGGGCCGATGACCGGGATCGAGCCGAGGACGTCGTTCACCAGCTTCTTTGTCAGCGACTGGTCGAGCTTGCCGAGTGTCAGCGTCACGGTGGCGCGGCGCAGTTCCAGATCGCCTTTCGGCGAGGCACCGCCGAGCACGAAGACGCTTTCAACGCCATCGATACCCTTCACGCGCCGATAGATCTCGTTGGTCGCCTGTTCCGTATCATCGAGCCGGGCGTTCGGCGGCAGTTCCGCCGACAGAACGATGCGCGAGGAGTCTTCCGGCGGGATGAAGCTGCCGGGGACGAACATGATGAGAGCGAAGACCGAGGCGATCGAGAAGGCGAAGGCGGCAAGCAGCGTCGGATAACGCGTGTACCACTTCTTCGTCGTCAGCCGCACCAGCCAGCTATAGCCGCGCATGAAACGGCCGTCATTGTCATGATGGTCGTCGACGCCATCTTCGGCGCGCATCAGATAGGCGGCCATCATCGGGGTTATCAGACGCGCTACCAGCAGCGAGAAGAACACCGAGAAGGCGACCGTCAGGCCGAACTGAATGAAATACTGGCCCGGAATGCCCGGCATGAAGGAGACGGGCACGAAGACCGCGATAATGGTGAAAGTCGTCGCGATAACGGCCAGACCGATTTCGTCCGCGGCGTCGATGGCGGCGCGATAAGGCGTCTTGCCCATCTTGATGTGGCGGGCGATGTTCTCGATTTCGACGATGGCATCATCGACGAGAATACCGGTCGCCAGCGTCAGCGCCAGGAAGCTGACGAGGTTCAGCGAGAAGCCGATCTGGTTCATGATCCAGAATGTCGGGATCGCGGAGAGCGGCAGAGCAACCGCCGATATCAGCGTTGCGCGCCAGTTCCGCAGGAACAGGAAGACGACGATGACGGCCAGTATGGCGCCTTCGATCAGCGTGTGCATCGCCGATTCGTAGTTGCCATAGGTGTAGTAGACGGAGTCGTCGATCATCTCGATCGACACGTTCGGGTTTTCGGCACGCACCTTGTCGAGCGTGTCGGTAACAGTCTGGGCGACGCTCACCTCGCTGGCACCCTTGGCGCGGAATACGCCGAAGGTGACCACGGGAGCACTGTTGAACCGCGAAAAGGACTTCGGTTCCTGATAGGTATCCTTGATGGCGCCAAGGTCCGAGAGCTTGACGAAACGGCCGTTGGTGAGCGCGATCGTTGTATCGGCGAGCTGGGCGACATTGCGGGCATCACCGAGCACGCGGATCGCCTGCTCGCTGCCTGCAACCTGGCCGCGGCCGGAGCCGAGGTCAATATTGGTGCTGCGAAGCTGCTGGCTCACCGAAAGCGCTGTTATGCCATAGGCGTTCAGCTTGTTGGGATCGAGCTCGATGCGCACTTCACGGTCGGCGCCGCCGTAGCGGTCGACGCGGCCGATGCCCGCCTTGCCCTGCAGCGCGCGCTTGACCGTATCGTCCACATACCAGGACAGTTCTTCGAGCGTCATGTTCGGCGAAGACACGGCGAAGCTCTGGATCGCCTGGCCGACGACATCGACCTTGGAGACGATCGGCTCATCGATGGTCGATGGCAGGTTGCCGCGGATGCGGTCGATGGCGTCCTTGGTGTCCTGAACGGCCTGCTCAGTCGGCACCTCCAATCGGAAGACGACGACAGTCTGCGATTGGCCGTCGGTGATCGTCGATTGTATCTCGTCGATGCCGTTGATGCTGGCAACGGCGTCTTCGATCTCCTTCGTCACCTGCATTTCGAGCTCGGCCGGCGAGGCGCCGCTCTGCGTCACGGTGACATTGACGATCGGCACGTCAATATTCGGGAAGCGGGTGATGGGCAGATTGAAGAAGGCGTGCGCGCCCACCACCATCAGCAGGAAGAAGCCGAGGAGCGGGGCGACCGGATTTCGGATGGACCAGGCGGAGAAGTTCATCTTGTCGTTCTCGCTCAGTTGGAGGCTTGCGACGTATCGCGAACCGGCGTGATGTGGTCGCCGTCGCGAACATAGGCGCCGGCCTTGGCGACGACATCATCACCGGCTTTCAGGCCCTTGAGGATCTCGACATAGCCTGCATCCTGGATACCGGTTTCAACGCTCACGAACTTGACCACGCCGTTTTCGACCTTGCGGGCGGAAGAACCGTTTTCCTCGCTGTTGACTGCCGTCAGCGGCAGCGCGACGCCATCCTCCTGGCGAATGATGATCTCGGCGCTTCCATACATGCCGGCACGAGCCTTCTCGCCATCGTCGATCGTGATATGCACCGCGCCGAGGCGGGTGACGGCATCGACGATCGGGGCGACGAGACGGACAGTTCCGGCGAGTTTCTCGCGGCGGCCGGAAAGCGCGATCAAGGCTTTCTGTCCGTTCGTGATCTTGGTGATATCGCTCTCGGACACATCGACCACCAGTTCGAGCTGGCTGTCGCGGATGATGGTGAAGAGCGGATCGCCATTGCCGTTGGCGATGGCGCCGACGCGGGCATTGCGCGAGGCGACAGTGCCGGCGACGGGGGTCTTGATGCCAGTTCTGGCAAGCTTCAGGTCGGTATCGGCGATCTGACTGTCGGTAACCTTCAGATCGGCTTCTGCAACGGCGATCGCCTGCTCGGCGGAAACGACGCGCGCTTTGTTGGCAGCGGCGGCGGCATTCGCCTGTTCCACCGAGGAGGTCGACATCGTGCCCTTGGCGCCCATCGTGACGGCGCGAACACGCTGCAATTCGGCCTCTTCGGCATTGGCGCGGGCTTCCGTGAGCTGTGCGTGCAATTGCGCAAGGCTTGCCTCGCCCTTGGCCCGCGTCGCCTGCATCTGGCTCTTCTGCAGAACCAGAGCATCATCGTTCAGCGTGGCAAGAGTGCTGTTCGCCGTCACCTTGTCACCGACATCTGCATTGAGCGAGCGGATCGAGAGGCCGTCCACCTGCGGCTGGATGTAGACCTCCTCGACGGCCTTCACCGTGCCGGTTGCGACGACCTTGTCGGTCAGGTGGCGCATCGTGGCGGTGGTGATGACGATTGCGGGCAGGTTCTGCTTCGGCGTGGTAACCGGTGGCTCTTCTGCCAGGGCGGCCGGTGCGGCCAGCAGGGAAAGCAGGATGGCAGTCGTGCTCAGAAGTCTAAACGGCGTGAGGGCCATGCGTCCAGTTCCAGTTCGGTATTGTCAAAGGGATTTCGCTGTTTTCCGTCGCGAACACGGGGAATCACTGCATGCGAGCCGGCTTCCCCCGGCGGATCAATATCCGTCTGTCATGCCTTGCAGATCCTCATCCTAAAATTGCCCTAGTAGATGGGAGCGGTTTTCAATTCTCGCAAGATCACGAGAAAATGATTTCGCGGGCACTTCTATCGTTTACAACCATGCGAAGCAATCACGGCATTGTGATGTCAGCATTCGAATAATTGATAGCCGAGGGCTTTTCAGGCAATTGCTGCGAGAAAGCCAGCCTTTTGTTGCCGCTGTTACAAAATGAAAAAAACGCGCGAGGCCGGAAACCTCGCGCGTTTTCGTCTCTGTGAGTGCTCCGAGCTTATTTCAGAGCAGCGTCCGTGATCTCATGCGTATAGGCGCCGGACGGCTTCTTGTTGATGATCTTCTGATCGAGCAGGGCTTCGACGGTGCGGTCATAGGTCTTCATGTCGAGCTTGCCGTTGCCGATCAGCTTGGCGACTTCGCCCGCCATGCGCTTCTGGTGGTTTTCATCCTGGCCGCCATTGTCCATGACGATTTCCGCGGCCTCATCTGGATGCTCGACGGCATATTTCCAGCCCTTCAGCGAAGCGCGGACGAACTTCACCATATCGGCCTTGAACTTCGCATCCTTCAGCTTGTCTTCCTTGACGTAAAGGCCGTCTTCCAGAAGGTCGTTGCCGAGCTTGGTGTAGTTGAAGACGGTCAGGTCTTCGGCCTTGAAGCCGGCATCGATCGCCTGCCAGTATTCGTTATAGGTCATTACGGAGATGCAATCGGCCTGCTTCTGGACGAGGGGCTGCACGTCGAAGCTCTGTTTCAGCACGTTGACGCCATCCTTGCCGCCGTCGGTCTTCAGGCCGAGTTTGTGCATCCAGGCGAAGAAGGGATATTCGTTGCCGTAGAACCAGACGCCGAGGGTGTGCCCCTTGAAATCCTTCTCCGTCTTGACCGGGCCGTCCTTCGGGCAGATCAGCTCCAGACCGGATTTTTCGAAGGGCTGCGCGATGTTGATGAGCGGCACGCCCTTTTCGCGGGCGACCAGCGCTCCACCCATCCAATCGACGATCACGTCGGCGCCGCCGCCGGCGATCACCTGCTCCGGAGCGATATCAGGCCCGCCCGCCTTGATATCGACATCGAGGCCTTCTTCCTTGTAGAAGCCCTTGTCCTTGGCGACGAAATAGCCGCCGAACTGAGCCTGGGCCACCCATTTCAGCTGCAGCGTCAACTTATCCGCCGCCATCGCGCCCTGGGTAGCGGCAAGCGTCATGGCACTTGCCATCAATGCAAACATTATTTTTTTCATGTCTTCACCCTTTCCCTCTGAAGTTATGCCTTGATCCCTTGAAAGAGATCCTGGATTACGTCTGCCCACCACGGATAGACGGATGCCAGAACGTCACCATTCGTTCGATGATGGCGACGATACCGTAAAAGACGGAGCCGGCGATCGCGGCAACCGCGATCTCGGCCCAGACCATATCGAGGTTCAACCGGCCATTTTCGGTTGAAATACGAAAACCCATGCCCGACATGGGCGTACCGAAGAACTCCGCCACGATGGCACCAATCATCGCCAGGGTCGAGTTGATCTTCAGCGCGTTGAAAATAAAGGGGGCGGCGGCCGGAAGCCGCAGCTTGAACAGCGTCTGCCAGTAGCTCGATGCATAGGTGCGCATCAGGTCGCGCTCCATGTTGCCGGCAGCGGCAAGGCCCGTCACCGTGTTCACCAGCATCGGGAAGAAGGTCATGATGACGACGACGGCTGCTTTCGATTGCCAGTCGAAGCCGAACCACATGACCATGATCGGAGCGACGCCAATGATCGGCAAGGCCGAAACGAAATTGCCGATGGGCAGCAGACCGCGGCGCAGGAACGCGAAGCGGTCCGCGAGAATGGCGACGATGAAGCCGCTGGCGCAGCCGATGATGTAGCCGATCAGGACAGCGGTGAGGATCGTCTGGCGGACATCGATCCACAATGTCGGAATCGAATTGGCGATCCTGGAGCCGATGGCACTCGGCGGCGGCAGCAGAACCAGAGAAACGCCGGCGCCGCGAGTGACGGCTTCCCAGATGATCAATATCCATATGCCGAAGATCGCCGGGATCAGCAGCCGCAGCGTATAGTTGCCGGCGGTCGAATGCGAACGCATCGACGACAGGACGGAAACGCAGCGCCAAGCCAGCAACCATGAAGCGGCAATCAGAATGAAGAAGGACACTTGCGCCTTGCCTTCATTGCCGGAAATGCCGGCAAGCAGCAGCCATGCCGCCGCATGCGCGCCGAAGAAGAGGGTCGCCGCGCTCAGGTCCGCAGATAGGCGCATGAAGGAGAGGGCGGCCGCTGCGGCAATCAGAATGAAGATGACGAAGGTCGTTCCGCTGCTGACGGGTGCCGCGGCATCCGCCGCAAGCAGCGGCAAGGCGGGGACCGCCAACAGACAGAGAAGAATGGCAAGCACGCCCTGCCAGGAGAAATGAAAGGATCTCATGCCGTTCTGCCTCCCATCGAGCGCTCGACGATGCGGGCAGCAATGCCGACGATACCGACGAGAACGGCCGCGAGCACAGAGCCTGCGACGAGAGCGGCCCATATATCGATCGTCTGGCTGTAATAGGAGCCGGCGAGCAGCTTTGCGCCGATGCCGGCGACCGCGCCCGTCGGCAGCTCGCCGACGATCGTTCCGACGAGACTTGCGGCGATCGCGACCTTCATGGAGGTGAAGAGGAAAGGGATCGAAGCCGGCACGCGCAGCTTCCAGAAGGTCTGCCAGCTGCTGGCGTTATAGGTGCGCATCAGGTCGAGATGCATGATCTCCGGCGAGCGCAGGCCCTTCGTCATGCCGACGGTGACGGGGAAGAACGACAGATAGGTGGAAATCAGCGCCTTGGGGATCAGCCCGTCTATGCCAAGCGCACTGAAGACGACGATGATCGTCGGCGCGATGGCGAGGATCGGAATCGTCTGCGACGCGATGATCCAGGGCATCAGACTGCGGTCGAGCGCCACGAGATGAACGATGCCGACTGCAAAGAGGACGCCGAGAATCGTTCCGAAGGCAAAACCGACCGCCGTCGGCGCCAGCGTCACCCACGCATTATAGACGAGGCTGCGATTGCTGGTGGGTACTCGCAGGAAGGTGTTTTCGAAGACATTCTGCGCAACCTGATGCGGAGCCGGCAGGGTCGGCTTCGGCTGCGTCAGCGTCTTGCCGATGAATTCCAACGTCGTCGGGTTGACATTGCCGCGCCGGTCGAGATCGCGCTGGAATGGTGCGTTGAGGATAATAGCGAAGAGGTACCAGAGCACGATGATCGCCAGGACGATCGCCGTGACCGGCAGGAATTTGTGCCTGAAGAACTGTTCCTTTTCCATGCTCATGCCCTTCCTTGCGCGGGAAGCAGCATGAGGATCATGGCGATGATGCCGAGACCCACGCCGGCAAGCTGCTGCAGGCTCAGCCGTTCGCCAAACACAATGAAGGCGATGACATTGACGACGACGAGCTGCGCGATCGAAGAGGCAGAGATCGCCAGGCCAAGCCCACCTTCGCGCATCAGCCGCACCATCATCAGATTGCCGACGCAATAGAGCGCGAGCGACAGGACCAGCACCAACATGTTGTTGTTGGCGATATAGGCGCGCGAGGCGGTTGCACCGCTGATGAAGATCGCCATCGCGCCGAAAAGCCAGAGGAGGAATTGCGGGTTCATGGCTTAATCCTATTCCTCGTAGCTGTGTCCGGCCCGCAAGCCTTCCCGGACGCGGTGGGCGATTTCGAGAAATTCCGGTGTTTCGCGAATGCCGAGCGGTCGCTCCGCCGGAAGCGTCGATTCGATGACATCGGTGACGCGGCCCGGTCGCGGCGACATCACCACGATCTTGGTGGAGAGGTAGACCGCTTCCGGTATGGAGTGGGTGACGAAACAGATGGTCTTGTTCGTCTGTTTCCACAGCTTCAGAAGCTGTTCGTTCAGGTGGTCGCGGACGATTTCGTCAAGCGCGCCGAAGGGCTCGTCCATCAGCAGCAGATCGGCATCGAAGGCAAGCGCACGGGCGATCGAGGCACGCTGCTGCATGCCGCCGGAAAGCTGCCAGGGAAATTTATGTTCGAAGCCGTTAAGATTGACGAGTTCCAGCGTCCGGGCGATGCGCTTGGCCTGCTCTTGCTTGTCATAACCCATGATCTCGAGCGGCAGGGCGATGTTCTTCTCGATCGTGCGCCAGGGATAGAGGGCTGCGGCCTGAAAGACGTAGCCGTAGGCACGAGCCTTGCGGGCATCTTCCGGCGACATGCCATTGACGCTGATATCGCCCGATGTCTTGCGCTCGAGATCGGCGATGACGCGCAGGAACGTGGTCTTGCCGCAGCCGGAAGGGCCGATGAAGGAGACGAAATCGCCCTTGCGAACATCGAGATCGACATTGCTCAGCGCATGCACCGGCCCGTCGTTCGTATTGTAGGTGAGACAGAGATTCCGCGCGGAGACGACGGAGGAAGCGGATGACGTCATTAACACCTACCAGTCCTGTTTTCGCCGCATGGTTGGGGCGGATTGCGTGTTATCCTGTTTGGCATTGCCGCAGTCCGGAAAGGCGAGGGCGCCTTGTGGCTGCTGGACCGAGGGGAGCAATGCCATGAGTGTCTCATCGAAGCCCACCTGCCGTATCGTGCGGCCCGGCGGCACCTATGCCGGAAAACAGGGCTTCAGCTATTTCGAAGGGATTGCCGCCGAGACAGTGGGCTCGACGGGGATTTGCATGCATCTTTTGACCATCCCGCCGGGCGCCCGCGCCAAGGCGCATCTTCACGCCTCGCATGAGACGGCGATCTACGCGATTTCCGGCGAGACGCATTGCTGGTACGGCGACGAGCTGGAAGAGCATGTCATCGTGCACGAGGGCGAGATGTTCTATATTCCGGCCGGCGTTCCGCATCTTCCCGCCAATCTCAGCGACCGGCCGGCGACGGCGGTCATCGCCCGCACCGACCCGAACGAGCAGGAAAGCGTCGTGCTGCTGCCCGATCTGGAGCGGTATGTGCCGCGCTAGAGCTGTTTCGCTTTTCTTCGAATCGCAAAAATGCTCTATCTCTTTGTTTTTATACAATTCCGGACGGAAAACCGCTACGCACTTTTCCTGGAATTGCTCTAGGCGGCCGATGAGCCGAAGCGCCGTGCCCAAGCGTCATACCCCGCTGGCGGGGATGCCGCTGCGCTGCACCTTGCGTGGTGCGGTGACTTCTTTCCAGGTGGAAAGCGCCCGGTTGACGGCGGTGAAAGGTTCGCGCTTGACGAACTCGCCGTGGCCCTCCCTGGTCTTGACCGTGCCTTCCTCGATGGCAACGACGCCACGCGTCAGCGTATAGCGCGGCAGGCCGGTGACTTCCTTGCCCTCGAAGACATTGTAGTCGATCGCCGACTGCTGCGTCTTGGCGGCGATGGTCTTAGAACGCTTCGGATCCCAGACGACGATATCGGCATCGGCGCCGACGAGGATCGCGCCCTTCTTCGGATAGACGTTGAGGATCTTGGCGATGTTGGTCGAGGTGACGGCGACGAATTCGTTCATCGTCAGGCGGCCGGTGTTGACGCCATAGGTCCAGAGCATCGGCAGGCGATCCTCAAGGCCGCCGGTGCCGTTCGGGATCTTGGTGAAGTCGTTGAGGCCGAAGCGCTTCTGCTCGGTCGTAAAGGCGCAGTGGTCGGTCGCGACCACCTGCAGCGAGCCGGAGGCCAGGCCGGCCCAGAGGCTGTCCTGATGCTGCTTGTTGCGGAAGGGCGGCGACATGACGCGGCGGGCGGCATGGTCCCAATCCGCATTGGCATATTCGGTTTCGTCCAGCGTCAGGTGCTGGATTAGCGGCTCGCCATAGACACGCATGCCCTTCTGACGGGCACGGCGGATGGCTTCGTGCGCCTGTTCGCAGGAGGTGTGGACGATATAGACGGGCGAACCGGCCATGTCGGCGATCATGATGGCGCGGTTCGTTGCCTCGCCTTCGACCTCGGCCGGGCGGGAATAGGCATGCGCTTCCGGGCCGTTATTGCCTTCGGCCAGCAGCTTTGCCTGCATCTGCGCAACGACGTCGCCGTTTTCGGCGTGGACGAGTGGCAGTGCGCCGAGTTCGGCGCAGCGCTGGAAGGAGGAGAACATCTCGTCGTCATCGACCATCAGCGCGCCTTTATAGGCCATGAAGTGCTTGAAGGTGTTGATGCCCTTGTCGCGGACGACGGCTTCCATCTCGTTGAAGACCTGTTCGCCCCACCAGGTGATCGCCATGTGGAAGGAGTAGTCGCAGGTCGCGCGGGTGGATTTGTTGTCCCACATGGTCAGGGCTTCAAGCAGCGACTGGCCGGGCGAGGGGAGTGCGAAATCCACCACCATCGTCGTACCGCCGGCAAGGGCCGCCCGGGTGCCGCTCTCGAAATCGTCGGAGGAGTAGGTACCCATGAATGGCATTTCGAGATGCGTATGCGGATCGATGCCGCCGGGCATGACATAGCAGCCGGAAGCATCCAGCACTTCTTTGCCCGAGAGATTCTGCCCGATTTCGACGATCTTGCCGCCTTCAATCTTCACATCCGCCTTATAGGTCAGGTCGGCCGTGACGATGGTTCCACCCTTGATGACTGTGCTCATGGTGTTTGTTCCCTGTTTTTGAGATTCTGACATCCTCGGCGCCCCCTCATCCGACCCTTCGGGCCACCTTCTCCCCGAGGGGAGAAGGAGATTTCTGCCGTACCTTTGATGTCAAACAAGAGCCGATCAGCGAAGACCGTTGTTCCCGCCTTCTCCCCTTGGGGAGAAGGTGCCCGAAGGGCGGATGAGGGGGCATGGTTCGAATATGTCACTCGCTTATTTCCCCCGTCGGCTTGATCGCAGGATAGAAGCGCAGAATGTCGTCTCTTTCGAATATCCGCCCGTCAAGTGCAGCCAAAATCGTCTCAAGAACCGCTCGCCGCTCGCTGGTGATCTCATGATTCCAAAATCTCAGCACCGAATAGCCATGCATGTTGAGCCAACGCGTACGAATGGCGTCAGAAGGGGATCTGGCATGCTGGAAGCCGTTGATCTCGACGATCAGCGATTTATCGCGACAGAGGAAATCAACCACGTAGGGTCCGAGCGGGATCTGCCTTGCAAATTTGTGTCCATTCAGCCTGTGGTCACGCAGATCGCTCCAGAGGCGATATTCTTCCTCGGTGTTGGTTTTTCGAAGGCGGCGAGCTTGCTGGGTTTTGCCGGGGCGGCGTTTGGTGATGTCGTCGTTGTCCGGCATCCGTGCCGCCCCCCTCATCCGACCCTTCGGGCCACCTTCTCCCCGAGGGGAGAAGGGGATTCCTGCCGCACCTTCCATGTGAAACGATAGCTTTTCAGCCAGGATCGCGTATGTCGTGTCGGCAATCGCAGCAAATTCCCCCTTCTCTCCTCGGGGAGAAGGTGCCCGAAGGGCGGATGAGGGGGATGATTGGGCGCGAGCCGTGATCAAGCCACGATCTCCGCTGTCTCGACGACTGCGTGGAACAGCACATCCGCGCCGGCGGTTGCCCATTCCTTGGAGATTTCTTCGGCCTCATTGTGGGAGAGGCCGCCGACGCAGGGGCACATGACCATGGTGGCGGGGGCGACCTTGGCGGCCCAGCAGGCATCGTGACCGGCGCCGGAGATGATGTTCATGTGGCTGTAGCCGAGTTTCTCGGCCGCGTTGCGCACGGAGGTGACGAGCTTCGGATCGAAGGTGACCGGTTCGAAATGGCCGATGGCTTCGACCGAGCAGCCGACGCCGAGGGCATCGGCGATCTTCTTGCCTTCGGTTTCGATCTTGGTGCGCATGCGATCGAGCTTTTCTTTGTCGGGCGTGCGGATGTCGACGGTGAAAACCACCTTGCCGGGAAGCACGTTGCGCGAATTTGGCGAGAAAAAGACCTGGCCGACGCCGCCGACGGCGCCCGGCTGGTTTTCCATCGCGACGCTCTGCACCGTCTCGATGATCCGTGACATGGCGAGGCCGGCATTGACACGCATGGCCATCGGCGTCGAACCGGTATGCGCTTCCTTGCCGGTCAGCGTGAATTCCAGCCACCAAAGGCCCTGACAGTGCGTGACGACGCCAATAGTCTTGTTCTCGGCCTCGAGGATCGGGCCCTGCTCGATGTGGTATTCGAAATAGGCATGCATCCTGCGCGCGCCGACCTCTTCGTCGCCAAGCCAGCCGATGCGCTTCAACTCGTCACCGTAGGTCTTGCCGTCCGGATCCTTGCGGCCATAGGCGTAGTCCAGTGTGTGCACGCCGGCAAAGACGCCGGAGGCGAGCATGGCGGGTGCGAAGCGCGCACCCTCCTCGTTGGCCCAGTTGGTGACGACGATCGGGTGCTTGGTCTTGATGCCGAGATCGTTCATCGTGCGGACGACTTCGAGCGCCGCGAGCACGCCGAGGACGCCGTCATATTTGCCGCCGGTCGGCTGGGTGTCGAGATGCGAACCGACATAGACGGGCAGCGCATCCGGGTCGGTGCCGGGGCGGGTCGCGAACATCGTGCCCATCTTGTCGACGCCGACGGTCAGGCCGGCCTTGTCACACCAGCTCTTGAAAAGGCTGCGCCCTTCGGCATCGGCATCGGTCAGCGTTTGGCGATTGTTGCCGCCGGCAACGCCGGGGCCGATTTTCGCCATGTCCATCAGCGTATCCCAAAGGCGATCGCCATTGATACGCATGTTTTCTCCTGGCGCTGCCACCATGATGCAATCCTCACCTGTTTGTCCTGGGGCATGCAAGGTGCATGCCCGAAATTGTTCCCGTTGGCCTTATTTCAAATTCCGGAGCGTCGTCTTGTTTTTCTTGCCCGGAAATCGCCAGTTGCCTTTAGCGAACATCTGACGGATAATTTGACCGATTGGTAAACATTACAACTTCCGTGGCGCGGCTCAAGACGAAAAGCACGAAAAATTCCGATAAAATTTCAGGCGATTGCCCAAATCGGATGCATCGACAGGGTGAATGAGGGAACGGCCGAAAGGCTTGGATTTCAAGGAGAAACAGAGCAGACATGGCCATCCCCAGAGCCGCCAGGACACAGCGCCGCACCCGAATCCAGGAAGAGAAAGAGGAAATCATACTGGAAGCCGCGCTGGATGTATTTTCCGTCAGCGGTTTCCGCGGCTCGACTATCGATCAGATCGCCGAAGTCGCTGGCATGTCGAAGCCCAATCTGCTCTACTATTTCCGCACAAAAGAGGCGATGCATCGGGCTTTGATCGACCGGGTGCTGTTTACCTGGCTGGAGCCGTTGCGCGCTTTCGATGCCAACGGCAACCCCGAAAGCGAGATCCGTTCCTATATCCGCCGCAAGCTCGAAATGGCACGAGATTTTCCCCGCGAAAGCCGGCTTTTTGCCAATGAAATGCTGCAGGGGGCGCCGCATGTGGAGGACGAGCTGCGCGGACCTCTAAAGGCGCTCGTCGACGAGAAGGTGGAAGTTATCCGCGCGTGGGCAAAAGCCGGCAAGATCGCCAAATGCGATCCCTATCACCTGATCTTTTCGATCTGGTCTACCACGCAGCATTACGCCGACTTTGATGTGCAGGTGCGCGCCGTGCTTGGCGACGAGCATTCGGGTGAGGGACGCTTCGAGGACGCCGCCCGCTACCTGGAGCAGCTTTTCGTCGACGGGCTTCGGATTCGTCATAGCTGAACGGTGGCGCGATCTCGGAAGCATAGCGCTGCATATCGCAGGTGAACGAGTTAAAGTTCTCTAATTCGATCGTGCAGATCTCGGTTACGAAGAAGGCGGCCGCAGCAAGCTGCGACCGCCTTTTGAATGCTTGCCGATATTGCCGCAGTTATTCCGCCGCCTGACGTGCCATCGGATTGTTCGGATGGGTCGTCCAGTTGGCATAGTTGGGGTCGACGATCTTGCCGGTGCGCTTGTCGAGGCTGCCTGCCGGCAGTTCTTCCATGGTGATGCAGTTCTCGACGGGACAGACGCTGACGCAGAGATTGCAGCCGACGCATTCCTCGTCCATCACCTCAAAATGTCTTGCACCGTCGACCATATTGGTGATTGCCTGATGCGAGGTATCCTCGCAGGCAATATAGCAACGGCCGCACTTGATGCAGGCGTCCTGGTCGATCTTGGCCTTAGCGATGTAGTTGAGGTTAAGGTACTGCCAGTCGGAGACATTCGGTACGGCGCGGCCGGTGATGTCGTCCAGGCTGCGGTGGCCCTTTTCGTCCATCCAATCAGAAAGGCCTGATATCATTTCCTCAACGATCTTGAAGCCGTAGGTCATGGCCGCCGTGCAGACCTGCACGTTGCCGGCGCCGAGCACCAGGAATTCCGCCGCATCGCGCCAGGTCGTGACGCCGCCGATGCCTGATATCGGCAGGCCATAGGTTTCCGCATCGCGGGCGATCTCGGCCACCATGTTCAGCGCGATCGGCTTGACGGCCGGGCCGCAGTAGCCGCCGTGACTGCCCTTGCCGCCGACGGTCGGGTTCGGGGCGAAGTTGTCGAGATCGACCGAGACAATCGAGTTGATCGTGTTGATCAGCGACACTGCATCCGTGCCGCCGGCCTTGGCGGCACGGGCGGGCTTGCGGATATCGGTGATATTCGGCGTCAACTTGGTGATGACGGGCATGCGGGTGTACTGCTTGCACCAGCGCACAACCATTTCGATATATTCCGGCACCTGTCCGACCGCGGAGCCCATGCCGCGTTCGGACATGCCATGCGGACAGCCGAAGTTGAGTTCGATGCCGTCGGCGCCTGTCTCTTCGACCAGCGGCAGGATTGCCTTCCAGGCCTGTTCCTCACAAGGCACCATGATTGAGGCGATCAAGGCGCGATCCGGCCAGTTCATCTTCACCTGCTTCATTTCCCGCAGGTTGGTATAGAGGTCGCGGTCGGTAATCAGCTCGATGTTGTTGAGGCCGAGCAAACGGCGGTCGGCGCCCCAGATCGCCCCGTAGCGTGGGCCGTTGACGTTGACAACGGGTGGTCCTTCTTCGCCGAGCGTCTTCCAGACGACGCCGCCCCAGCCCGCCTTAAAAGCGCGCTCGACGTTGTAGGCCTTGTCGGTCGGCGGCGCGGAGGCCAGCCAGAACGGGTTCGGAGACTTGATGCCAACGAAATTATTGCGGAGATCAGCCATATCGGTTCTCCTTTCAGGCGACTGCAGCGGCCGGCGTGGCGGCAGCGAGCGCACGGTTGATGGATTCGGCCGCGTCGCGACCCTGTGCCACGGCCGAGACCGTCAGGTCGTCGCCACCAAGCACGCAGTCGCCGCCGGCCCATACGCCGTCGATCGAGGTTCGGCCTTCGCCATCGATGGCGATACGGCCGGATTCCATACGCAGCGCGCCGAGGCCCGATGCTTCGAACGTCTGGCCGATCGCCTTGAAGATCTGGTCGGCGACGATGACGCCGACATCGCCGGTGCCAACAAGCTTGCCGTCACGCAGTTCGGTATATTCGACCTCGATACCCGCGACCTTGCCGTCCTTTTCGAGGATGCGCTTCGGGGCGAGCCAATGACGGATGATGACGCCCTTGGAGGCGGCCAAATCCTGCTCGAATTCCGAGGCGTTCATGTGTTCCTTGCCGCGGCGGTAGCAGATCGTCACCTCTTCGGCGCCAAGCAGTTTTGCCTGCACGGCTGCGTCGATCGCGGTCATGCCGCCGCCAAGAACGACAACGCGGCGGCCGATGGCGATATCGGCCTTGCTGCCAGCCTGACGCAGATCGGCGATGTAGGCGACAGCATCGGCGACGCCATCGAGATCCTCACCTTCGGCACGCAGCGCGTTGACGCCGGCAAGCCCGAGGCCGAGGAATACGGCGTCATATTGCTGAGAAAGATCGGAAAGGCTGAAGTCGCGGCCGAGCGCGTGGCCGTTCCTCACCTCGATGCCGCCGATGGCGAGCACGTAGTCGACTTCCTTCTGCGCGAAATCGTCGACTGCCTTATAGGTGGCGATACCGTATTCGTTCAGGCCGCCGGCCTTCTCGCGGGCATCGAAGATGGTGACGTCATGACCGTTGACGGCGAGACGATGCGCACAGGCAAGTCCGGCCGGACCGGCGCCGATGACGGCGATCTTCTTGCCCGTGGAAGCGGCGCGCGTATAGAACTGCTTGTTTTCAGCCATCGCCGTGTCGGTTGCATAGCGCTGAAGCCGACCGATCTCGACCGGACGCTCTTCGGCGGTGTTGCGCACGCAAGCCTGCTCGCAGAGCTGTTCGGTGGGACAGACGCGGGCGCACATGCCGCCGAGGATGTTCTGATCGAAGATCGTCTTGGCCGAGCCGATCGGATTGCCCGTCGAGATCTGGCGGATGAACATCGGAATGTCGATGGAGGTGGGACACGCCGTCATGCACGGCGCGTCGTAGCAGAAATAGCATCGGTCGGATGCAACCAGCGCCTCGTGTTTGTTGAGGCGCGGATGAAGATCGGAAAAGTTTGCATCATATTCGGCGGGCGTGAGCCTGCCTTTATGAATCCCAGTTTCCAGTCGTCCCATTGAAGTTCCCTCTTATAGTAAACGGCTAGTGCTGGAACGGTAACTCAGCTTAAAAAATTTATCAAACGGTAAAATTTTGATCGCAAAGCGTGCTTCGATACGCCCTCCTGTTGGGGAACGAGAACATTTTCGTCGCTGGCGTTTTTGTTTTAAAGCTATGATTTAAATAGTTTTTCTTCTTCTCTGTAGAAGGCTCGCAAGGGCTTGAAACCTCACAATGACTGCGAGCGCCCGGCTGCGATCGGAGGGCCGCCATGTCAGAGGTTGCGCTGAAATGTAAAAAGCCGATGAATTTTTTTGAATCTGGGTGGAACCAAGGCTTTGCAGCATCGTTATGTCGATGTCCTGATGATGATCGCATCTCCTGATGCACGCCCAATACGTCTCAGGACTCTACTCACGGTCCCCTCCCGATGAGTGCAAAGCAGCCAGTGCGCCGCCCTCGCACTGGCTGTTTTATTTTGTTCTCGCCGCCCGCTTCAGCGGCGTCTCAGGATTTCATATTCAGTTTCGGGAATGGTGAGCCGATAGCCGATGCTGCCGTCGTCAATGGCAAAGTCTGCACGGCCATTCATGGACGTCGGCACGACGCGCTCGAGCACCGTGCGGCTGAAACTATTGTCCTCGAATTCATGGTCAGCAGGCGCGTAGAAACGTTCAGACCAGGCGACTTCAATCGCCTTCTTGCCGTCGAGCTCCGCTTCCTTGCAATTCAGCGTGATGCTGGTGGCGCCGGTCGAGATGGCGCCATGCGAGGCGGAGTTGACGATGAGCTCATGCAGAGCAAGCCCCAAATGCACGGCAGCATTGGGTGTCAGATGCGCATTGATGCCATAGATCGGCATGGGCACGCCTGCATCGGGCCAATAGGGGGCGAACTGCTTTTCCGCCAGTTCGAACAAATATGCACCGCGCCAGCTGGAATCAGTGATGAGATCCTGCGAATTAGACAGGGATTGCAGGCGGCCGCGGAATTTGATGAGGAAATTATCGACGGAAAGCGTGTGGCGGGCAGTCTGCGTGGCGATGCCCTGAATGATGGCGAGCAGGTTCTTGGAGCGATGCGACAGCTCGCGCAGCAGCGACTTCAGCACTTTTTCGCGGTGGCGGCTCTCGGTGATTTCGGAGATAACGGACAACACGCCCTGCGGCTTGCGCCCGCCGATGCGCTCCATTTTCAGCTCGTAGACGCGTGCGCCGTCCCCACTGGCGATCTCAACCTCGGCGGTTGCCGGCTTGCCGCTTTCGAGCACGCCCCGCTTCAAACGCAAAAGATGCTCGCCATCCTTTTCTCCAAAGAGATGCGAGTCATTGCCGCCTATGACGACAGACGACTGCAGGTGGTCCGGCAGATTGTCGGCATAGCGGATCGAAAGATTTACATCCTGGAACAGGATGGACACACTGGCGCTCGCAAGCGCCCGCTCCATCAGAGCGGCTTTGCCTTCCAAACTCAAAGGCGCGCCGGGTAATGGTTCAGACGTATTCACCGGCTTGCCTTTCACACGCATTTCGAGAACCCCGCCGATAGGGCATTCTCACTCGTAACAACTTGAACCGACCTATAGAATCGCCCCGGATAACAGTCGGTAAACCGGCCGTTTCGAACCCAAACGCCCGGTTAAAGTCTTTGTTCCGCCACGGGGTTTTCACTTGAATCAGGCGGCCACCTTTGTGGTTTCGTTAAAGAAAAGTGCCTGGCTGATGAGAGCCTTCACCATGTCTGGATTGAAAGGCTTGGTCACGAGGAAGGTCGGCTCCGGCCGTTCACCGGTCAGAAGCCGCTCGGGGAAGGCGGTGATGAAGATCACCGGGATGCTGGCGGTCTTGAGGATGTCGTTGACGGCGTCGATGCCCGAGCTGCCGTCGGCAAGCTGAATGTCGGCAAGCACCATGCTCGGCTTTGTCGCATTGTAGAGCGCGACCGCCTCGGCATGCGTGCGCGCGATGCCGGTGACGCGATGGCCGAGGCTTTCCACCATCTGCTCGATATCCATGGCGATCAGCGGCTCGTCCTCGATGATCATGATATCCGTTGCCACCTGGCGCGAGATTTCCTGGGAGGCGGTATCGAGCAGGTGCATGGCATCGCTTTCGGAGACATCGAGGATATCGGCGATCTCGCCGAGGCGGAAACTTTCGACAGATGCGAGCAGGAAAGCCTGTCGTGCAAGCGGCGAGACCTTGGAAAGGTTTACGGATGCGCGCTGTTCCCAGGCGAAAGGAGAGGCCGGTTCAGGAATCTGAAGTGTCACGGAACCGAACAGCTTCGTGAACAGTTTATAGAGGGCGACGCGGTCGCTGTCCGTGTCCGGAAAGATGGATATGTCGGCGATGATGGCTTCCAAAACCGCAGCAACATAGGCGTCCCCCGACGTCTGCGTTCCGGTCAAAGCACGTGAATAACGCCGCAAATAAGGAAGATGCGGCGCAATGCGTGTGGAAAGTGTCATCAATGGCTCCCGCCTTTATCAAATTCTAATTAAATACAGCCCAGAGGCCGCAATGACTAACAAACGTCAGTTGAGTAAAAAAGTTCCTCTTTGTCGGAACTTTTTTTAGGCAGTCGCATTACAATGCTTACAATCGGTCGACTTCAACCTTTACGATTCGTTAGGCAACTGTTTTGAATGAGGTCAACCGCTCTCCCGGACGGGAGGCAAGGGCGCCCCTTATCCATGAACGCGAGACAATTGAGAAGCGAGCAGGCCAAATGACTATCCAGAATCACGAGGATGCAGACAAGAAGACTTCTGATCTGCGCGCGATGGATATCCTCGACCCCAACAATCAGATCGGCAACCGATTGCGCTCGTTCTATGCCGCCGTGCAGGACGAGGCCATTCCCGATCGCTTTCTCGACCTTTTAGAGAAGCTCGATCGGGCTGAGAGTCTGGCCTCGGCAAAGGTCTCCGAATAGGAGGTGCGCGCCATGGAAACGCAAACGAGCTTCAAGCGCGAACTTCTCGCCGCACTGCCAAGCCTCCGAGCTTTTGCCATTTCGCTGACCGGTCGTCATGACCGGGCGGACGATCTTGTCCAGGATACGATCATGAAGGCCTGGGCGAAGCAGGACCATTTCGAGATGGGCACCAATATGAAGGCCTGGCTCTTCACCATCCTGCGCAACGAGCTCTATAGCCAGATGCGCAAGAGCGGCCGTGAAGTGCAGGACAGCGACGGCGTGTTCACCGAATCGATGGCGACGCATCCCTCGCAATATGGCGCCGTCGACCTGCAGGACTTCCGCAAGGCATTGGACCAGCTGCCGCCCGATCAGCGCGAAGCCATCATTCTGGTGGGTGCATCCGGATTTTCCTATGAGGAGGCAGCCGAGATTTGCGGCTGCGCAGTCGGCACCATCAAGAGCCGCGTCAACCGCGCGCGCCAGCGGCTGCAGGAATTGCTGGATATTTCCGGTGAGGCCGATTTTGGCCCGGATGCCACTTCGGCGCCACTGACATCAAAGGCATTCGCCTTCTAACAAAGAAGCCCGGTCTTTCGACCAGGCTTTTCAATCAACAATCCGTGCCGCTTCTCTTTTGTCAGTCGCGGCACGGCCGTTTGTTCACGCCCAGCGGCTCAATCCTCTTCGTCACTCGATGAAAACAGGTTGCCGAAGAGGAGGGCGGCGGCAACGGCGGCGGTCATCAGCGGCTGCTTGCGCACGAGGCCGAAGACAGCGGCTGCCATCGATTCCATTGCCAATCGACGTTCGCGGGCTCTGCGCTGTTCCTGCTTGTCGATGATTGCCATGATGACGAGGACGATCAGGCCGAGCAAGAGCGCGCCTGCCGCTATCAGCAACGCCGAAACCGCAGCGCCGTAGATCGTCGCAAGCCAGATGGCAGCCGCGATCAAGGCGAAAGCATAGGCCGTCAGCAGCAGAAGGACGGCAATCGCAATGAAAATACCGTTGCGCTTGGTCCGCGCAACGGTACGGTTGAATGTGCCTGACAGCAGCAGGCCGAGGATCGGAGCGATCATCCCACCACCCTAGCGGCGAGACAGCAGCAGGGCGACGGCAAGGCCGAAGGCTGCAGCCGCGCCGATGGTGGCGACTGGATGCTGGCGTACGGTTCTGCGTACTTCACGCGAGCCCCTTGCATAGCCGCGCTGCAGATCCTGCAGCAATTCTTCGCCACGGACCGCGAGATCATCAAGTCCCGACTCGGCGCTTGCGCGCCATTTCTTGCCTTGCTTTGCGCCATTCTCGCCGATCAGCTTGGCAAAGGCCGCAACTTCTTCGCGTAGCGACTCGATCTGTTCTTCGATGGTTGCTTCGACATCGTGCAGGCTGCCGCCATTACGCTTGCCGCGCGTCGAATGGAGGAAGGATGTGGCCATGTTCAGCTCCCTTTCGCTTGGACGCCCCTGGGGCACCTGTTTTTGTGATGATCGGAAATTCTCCGACACACCAGAACACTCCACGCTCGGAACATCGATTCCGATCGCTTCATCTCAACGCGCGGATGCAACAAAAAGTTCCGGATATGGGGCAGGTGCGGCGTCAGTCGGCCAGCGCGCTATGGGCGAGAACGAAGGGAGCGCCATTGGCGGGAACGCGGTTGACGCGCAGGTTGCAGCCAAAGACATGCTGCAGGTTCTGGTCCGTCAGCACGTCCTTGATCGATCCCGTGGCCTGCAGCTGGCCGTTCTTGAGCAGGACCATCCGGTCGGCAAAAAGCGCGGTCAGGTTGAGATCATGCATAACGGCGATGACGCCGCCGCCACGCCGGCAGAATTGCCGTGCAAGCGTCATGATGGTGAGCTGGTGGCTGACATCGAGGCTGGAAACAGGTTCGTCGAGCAGCAGCCAGCAGGGCCTGCCCTCGATGACAGGCTCGGAAATCTGGCAGAGCACACGGGCGAGCTGGACGCGCTGCTGTTCGCCGCCGGAAAGCTCCTGATAGAAGCGGCCTTCGAAGCCGCCGAGATCGACGGCAGCGAGCGCCTCGGTCGCGGTGCGGTCGGCCTGCTCCGGATGACGGTTGCGCCCGCTTGCAAGGCCCATGCGAACGATCTCGCGGACGGTGAAGGGAAAGGATATAGAGCTCGCCTGCGGCAGGACACCACGCATTTCGGCAAGCTGCCAGGGCACCAGACTGCCGATTTCGGCGCCGTTCATATGCACGGAGCCGCTATAGGTCAGTTCGCCCGACACGGCTTTCATCGTCGTAGTCTTGCCGGAGCCGTTCGGCCCGCAAATGGCAGTCAGCGTTCCAGCCTCGGCCGTGAAGGATATATCCTGCACGACCGGCTTACCGGCAAGCCGGACGCTCAGATTGGAAACATTAATCATCGCAAGCTCACAGGCTGAGGCGCGAGCGCTGCCTGAGCAGCATCCACAGGAAGAAGGGACCGCCAACACCTGCCGTCAGAATGCCGATCGGCAACTCCGCCGGGGAAACGATGGTGCGGGCAACCACATCGGCAACGACCAGCAACGAGCCGCCGAGCAGTGCCGAAGCCGGCAGCAGGAAACGGTGGTCGGGGCCGATGACCATGCGCAGGATATGCGGGACGACGATGCCGACGAAGCCTATACCGCCGCTGACGGCGACCGATGCACCGACCGCCGCGGCCACGCTGACGATGGCGATATTCTTCAGCCGCTGCACTGATATCCCCATGTGGAAAGCGGTCGCCTCGCCGAGCGTCAGCGCGTTCAGTCCGCGCGCCATGAAGGGAAGGGGAAGAAGCGAAAGGGCGATGATCGGGCCGGCACCTGCGACCTTGCTCCAGGTCGAGCCCGCCAGCGATCCCATGCTCCAGAAGGTCAAGTCGCGCAACTGCCGGTCGTCCGCCATGTAGACGAGGATTCCGGTTGCCGCCAGCGCAAGCGAACCGAGCGCGATGCCGGCCAGCAGCATGGTTGCGATCGATGTCTGTCCGTACCGGGTCGCGACCTTATAAAGCAATATCGTCGTTGCCAGGCCGCCGATGAAGGCGGCGACGGGCAGAGCGAAGATGCCGAGGAGGTGCGCGACAGGAGCAAGCACGCCACCGCCCAGGACGATCATGGCAACGGCGCCGAGGCTGGAACCCGCAGATACGCCGATCAGGCCGGGATCCGCGAGCGGATTGCGGAAGAGGCCCTGCATGACAGCACCCGAAACCGCCAACCCGCCGCCGATCAGGAAGCCGAGGACGGCGCGGGGCAGGCGGATATCGAAAATGACGATGCGGTCGCGGATGCTGAGCGTGCTTTCCGCGCTGCCGCTCACCATGTCCGCTATTAGGTCGATGACCGAAGCATTCGACGCGCCTGTCGTGATCGAAAACAGAAAGGCAACGGCCGAAATCGCGACGAGGCTGGCGATGACGAGGATCGCAAGTGCGGTGCGATCCCCTTCGTGGCGGCGTGCTGTGGTTTGCGACATTTGCTTCAGCCCGGCCATGGCATCGTTGAATGCCACGTCAGCCTCCGTAGATCGCCGCGTTCAGCTCGCGGATCGCGCTGGCCGTACGCGGTCCGAAGCCGAGCAGATGCAGGCCGTCCATGCGCACGACTGCCTTGTGGCTCGCGGCCGGCGTTAGCGAAATGGCGGGTTGCTTCAGGAGATCCTCGTTCGACATCGACAGCGGACCCTCGCGATCCATGATCAGGATGACGTCAGGCTTGGCTTCGATGATCGCTTCGTCCGTCACCGATTTGTAGCCGGAGAAGCCATTGATCGCATTGATGGCGCCTGTCAGCTTGATGATGCCGTCGGCGGCCGTGTCGCTGCCCGAAGCCATGATCTTGCCGTTCTGGTTGCTGAGCACGAAAAGGACGCGCTTGCGCTCGGCCTCCGGGCGCTTGGCGGAATCATTGATGGCTGCGTCGAGATCGGCGGCGACTTTGCTTTCCAGGACCTTGGCCTTATCCGGCACGCCAAGCAGCGCGCCGACGACTTCGATCTTCTTCAGGATGCCGTCGCGATCGTAGGTCTGCGGCACGGTCTCGAAAGGGAGGCTGGCATTGCGCAGCACGGCCAAGGCTTCCGGCGGGCCGGAACCTTCCACCGCGATGATGGCTGTGGGATTGACGGCCAGAATGCCTTCCGGCGATAGCGCGCGCATATAGCCTACATCGGGCAGCTTGGTCGCTTCCTTCGGATAAAGGCTGGTGGAATCGCGGGCGATGAGCCGCTTTTCCTCGCCGAGCGCATAGACGATTTCCGTGATATCGCCGCCGATGGAGACGAGGCGCGAGGTATCGATCTTCGGTGCCGCCTCGGCAGCGTGTGCGTGCCGCACGAAGCTGCCGAGCCCGGCGATCGGATTGGCAGGCATGAGCGGCAAGGCCATCACCACCATGGTCAGGGCGATTTCCCCCGGCCTGATGTGCTTCAAGTTCTTAAACATCGTCATGAGCATCTCTTATGCGGCGACGCTGGCGCCCGATCTCGTCAGGTTTTCCAGGATAGCGCGCCAATCGCGGCGCTCATCGAAGCCTTCCTTCCGCTTACCAAAGAACTGGATGATCATCTCGCCCTTGGCATTATAGGCCTCGAGCGAGGTGACGTGGCCATCCTTGGTCGGCTTGCGCACGACCCATGTCTCGGCGATGTGGTCCTGACGCAGATGCAGATGGAAGGTCGGATCCATGACATTGATCCAGGGACCCATGGTCTGCACGTTGTAGATCGGGCCGGAGTGGATCTGCACGGTGCCTTCGTTGGCGACGAAGCACATGATCGGCAGACCCTCGCGCACGCAGGCATGCATCATCTCTGCGACGGCGCCGGTATCCAGCTTCCACGCATAATCGTCGCCGACGGTACGGATCGCGTCCTGGCGGCCGATCTTCAGTTTCTTCAGCATGCCGAAGAATTCGTGCGTATCGGTCATCCGGCTCCAATGGTCGCGCAGCTCGTCGCGGCTGACATCGCCGTCCGTCGCGCCATTGTCGTAACCTGAACGATCCTCGGCGAATTCCTGAGACTGGTTTTCGATGCGCAGCTCGGCGACCATGGCGTGATAGGCCTCGACATTCGAATCGGGGCGCAGATGTACCTTGTGGACGGCATCACCGGCCTTGTCGAAGAATTGCAGGCTGAGCCTCTTCTGGTCGCCATCCGTCTTGGTGACGGCAAAGCCATGAACCCAGCGCTTCGGGAAGATGCGCAGGTCGATATTCTCGCCGAGCACGATCGCCGCCTGCGCGCCGAATTTCATGTTTTCATAGATGCCGATCTTCTCATGCACGGCGCTTTCGTTGCGCGACAGCGCCATGATCTCGCCGAGCGAAGCGATCCGCTCCAGGAAGCGATCGACGCTGGCATCGATGCGGGCGGCCGAAATGCCGACTTCGGCCGCGACGAGCGCCGCTTCGGAAATCTCGAGGCGAGCAGCGATGTCGCGCTCGCGCATCTTCGGGTTCTCGGCGCGGAAAGCGCGAATTTCGGCGGGGGTCGGGCGGGTCGTTTTATTCATCTGTCATGCCTATTTGTTGAGTATCAGCTTGCCTTGGCGCGTAATCTTCATGCGATAGATGACGCCATCATGCTTGATCATGATTTCGGTCTGGCCCCGGAAAATATCCGTGCTCTCGACAATTCTTACCTGCGGTGCGGCCGTGCACTGTACCGGCGGCGTAGGGGTCTTCTCAGCAATCATCCTGTTTAGTTTTGCCTGAAAATTCATCGGGGGCCGAACCGTCGTGCGGCCAAATTTATCTTGACTCTCTTACTCATGGTTTCATAAACACACAATAGGATACCTAAAGAGTCAAGTTTAAAATTTCGACGATACACGCCAAGGCCACGCTGGTCGGGCTAGCGGCGTCAACACATACAGGAGACATGTCGATGCTGACGAAAACGATCTTGGCGCTCGTCGCCTCCGGGCTGTTTGCCGCGGCATCTTCTGTTTCTGCTTTTGCTCAGGATGCAAGTTCCGCGGCACCCACATCGACTGCGCCCAAGCTCACCGTCGAGCTCAATGCATTGGCTCCCTCGCCGAAGGGATGCATGATGACATTCGTTGCCGAAAACGATATGGCGACGCCGATCACCAAGATCTCTTTCGAGCTTGCTTTCTTCAACGACAAGAATGCCGTCGACCGGGTTACGGTGCTTGATTTCCGCGACCTGCCACTCGGCAAGAAGCGGGTGCGGCAATTCGATATGCCGGGCGTCAAGTGCGAAACGGTTTCCCGCATCATCATCAATGACACGCCGGTCTGCGATGGTCCGGCGGCGGGTGAGTGCAAGGCCGCTCTAGCTACGCGCTCGCAGACATCTGTTCCTTTCGAAGGCTGAACCATGGCAATGCGCTCGGCGAAAGTTTCCATGGAACGCCGTGCCAACGGCGGCTTGAATGACAACTATCCGAGCGTGCTGCCGGGCCACGAACTGACCGGCCTCGAGGGCGTGCCCCGACCACCGGCGGCCGAGGTTGTGGCGCATTACAGTCGTTTCACTCAGATCAGCTCCTATCCGGATCATCCGGCGGAGGCTTCGCCGGTTGAGGCGGCGGAGCACCTGCCGATGGACGCGCTGCCTGAGAGGGCGCGAGAAACGGTTGCCGAGCGCAAGACGTCGCTGCTTTTCTCCGGCGTGGGATCCTGCCTGTTCCATGCCGTTATCGTTATTGCGCTGCTGTTTACCTTCGTCGCCACGCCGGAAGAAGCGCAGGAAGAGGCGGGCGATACCGTCAGTGTCATCATGATCGGCAATTCCGATGCCGATCAGATGGCTGCGGGTGAGGAAACCCCGCAGACTGAGCCAGAACAGGTGACCGCCGAAGCCGTGCAGCCGCAGACGGTGCAGCCGACCGAAGTCACGCCCGAACAGGCGCAACCGCCGCAGCCGGATGTCGTTCAGCCGCAAGCAGTGGAGACGCAGCAGGTTCAAACGGCCGAGCCCGTCGAGCCCATTGAGCAGACCCAGCCCACTGCAGTCGCACCCGAGCAGCCGCAGATTTTGGCGACGCAGGCGCCGGCCGAGACGGCGGTCATCCAGCCCGCCGAACCGGTGCGCCCTGTTGATAGTCAGGTTGCCGAAGCTCAGCCGATAGAGCCTCCGCCTGAGGTTGTGACGCCGGTGGAGAAGCCGAAGCCAGTTGAACGGCCGAAGGAAGTGAAGAAGCCGGTCGCAAAAGTCGGGAAGGTGAAATCGGGATCGCAAGGCGAGAGCGCCGAGAATTCGAAGAAGGGCTCTGTCGACGGGACCGAAGCGGTGCAATCGGATAATAATTCACAGGCAAGCGCGCGGCGTGCCGGTGCAGGTAGCGCTGCCAGATCCGACTATGCGGGCAAAATACAAGCTTGCATCAGGCGCGCAATCAGAGGGATTTCAGCCAGAGGCAACAATGCGACGGTGGTAACGCGCTTCAGGGTTGATGCATCTGGTCGCGTGTCGTCTCCCACAATTTCAGTCAGCTCGGGCAATTCGAATGTCGACCAGGCGGTGCTCGTCGCGTTGCGGGGTGTTGGGTCGTGCTCTCCCATTCCTAGCGAGTTTGGTGTTTCGAGCATGCCATTTACGATCCCATTCTTGATACGTGGCTGACTGGCCATAAAATATGATAAAAATTATCAACTTTATACTTTACTACAAAACTCATGTTTACTAAGGTCGCTTCACGCTCGATGGAATCGAGCGTGGAAGAGCAATCAGCAAACGGGTGATGCATGGCGCGTAAGGGGAAGAAGGATTTTGACCGCGAGAGCCGCGAAGCGCAGACACCGGCGCAGGGTTCCGGAAAATCCACTCTCGACGTGCGCAGCTTCCTTTATGTGGGTGGCCGTGATTGCCAGGTGGCGCATCTTCGCCAGATCGCCAGCAACTTCGGTGCCGAACTGATCCACCACGATGGCGGCCTTCGCGAGGCGGTCTCTCGCATCGACACCGTGCTGCCATCGGTCGACTGCGTGTTCTGCCCGATCGATTGCATCAGCCATGATGCCTGCCTGCGCGTGAAGACGGGCTGCAAGAAGTTCGGAAAGGCCTTCATTCCCTTGCGCAATGGCAGCAAATCCAGCCTCGAGCGGGCGCTGCAGACCATGAAAGAACGAGACGCTTCAAAATGATCGATAACGGCCCTGACGGGTTTATGCTGATCGGCCTGCACAAGCTGGCCGCACAGAACGGTGACGGGCTCGTGCCCGAACTCTATGAATTGCTGATGCGTCGCGCCGAGGAACAACGGCGGGCGGCCAATGTCGCGACATTTCCGGCTTGGAAGACGCGGCTGCCGGGGGAGGCGCCGGAGCAGCCGCTCGACGCAGCGAGCCGCAATGGCGCAAATGTCGTTGCCTTTGCGCCCGACGCGGATAAGACTGTCGCCCGTCGCAAGAAGGTCTGATCGTCGAACGAGGTTGCCATGTACATCGCCATGAACTGCTTCAAGGTCGTCATCGGTTTGGAGGGCGAATTCGAAGAGGTTTGGCGCGGGCGCGATTCCCGCCTATCGGAGGTGCCGGGTTTTCTCGAGTTCCGTCTCCTGCGCGGAAAATCAAGCGTAGAGGAGGGCTATACGCTGTTTTCCTCGCACACGACCTGGCACAGCGAAGAGGCGTTCATCAACTGGACGAAATCCGAGCATTTTCGCATGGCGCATCGCAATGCGGCCGATAACAAGCGGCTTTATTGGGGGCCGCCGCAATTCGAGGGCTTCGCCGTCGTTCCCGGCATTTAGGCGCCAGGGTCACACCTTTGCCGAACTCGTCCTGAAAAAGGCACCGAGCGCTATCGCCGTCCAGCCGGCGATCATGCCGATTCCGCCCGTCGGAGCGGCCATCGGAAAGAGCGAGCCGCCGCCGAAATGCCTGTTGATGAGATCACCGGCGAAGATCAGCGTTCCCAATCCCAACAAGACAGCCGCGATCGGTGCGGTGCGGATACGGCCGTAACCGGCATAGAGCGCCAAGAGGGCAGGGGCGTGAGCGAGGCTCATGGTGGAGGCTGCACCGAGGAAATGCGTGTCGCCGCCATGAGTTGCGGCTGCGGCCAGCGCGACACCGCCTCCGCCGAGAATGCCGGCGATAAACAGGGTGGCCGGACGGATTATGGAGCCGATGCTCATGTTTTCCTCATTCGCGGTTCTGCATGTGGAAAGCCAGACGCTCGACCGGCTCCCATATGATGGCCCGCAGCTTTTCATTCTCGATGGTTTCTTCCATGGCGCGGCGGAAGCATAGCAACCACTCGTCGCGCTCCTTCGGGCCGATGGCGGCGGCGAAATGCCGGCTGCGCAGGCGAGGATGGCCGCGCTTCTCGATATAGAGCTGCGGCCCGCCGAAATAGCCGGTCAGATACTCGTAGAATTTTTCCTGCGAGCCTTCGAGGCTCGGCGGATGCACGGCACGGCAATTGGCCGCCTCCGGCAGCGTATCCATCAGTTCATAAAAACGCGATGTCAGCGTCCGCACGGTGCGGTCGCCGCCGATCGCTTCGTAAAGTGTGATGGTTTCTTCGCTCAAGCCCGGGTTCCTGTTTGCGATGTCCTACATGGCAATTGATGGGTGGTGTCGCAACCGTCGGAGTGGCCGGTGCGGCGTTTCGGCGCTGCCTATTTTGCGGTCTTCAGGTGGAAAGCGTCGCTTTCCCCAGGAATGAGCTCGAGCGGCCACACCGTTTGGCGTGTCTTCCTGGGGTATTCCTGACTATAGGCGGGCATGCTGGAAAGCAGGATTTCCGCCAGTTCGACGCCAAGATCGTGCACCGAGGTACGAAAGCAGGTCAGCGCCGGTTGCAGGAATTTGGCGCGCGGCGCCTCACGGAAGCTGACGACCGCAATATCGCGCCCAGGGATGATGCCGGCTTCCATCACGCGCCGGTAGAAGCCGATCGCCATCAATTCGTAGATGAGGATCACAGCCGTCGGCCCGTTTTCAAGGCCCAGCAACTCGTCGGCAACCTGATAGCCGCCTTGTTCGCTCGATTTGGCACGAATGACGAGCGCGGGATCATAGGCGATGCCATGCCGCTCCAGCGCCCGGCGATAGCCGTCGACGAAGATGAAGCCGAGATTGATGTCGCTTGAGGGTGCGCTGACCGCGATGCGGCGATGTCCATGCGCGACGAGCCGGTCGACGGCGGCATTGGCGACGCCGTCAAAATCGAGGTCGGCCCAGGGATGCTGGGTGCCTGACAGGCTGCGGCCAAGCGCTGCGAAGGGGATTTTCGCCTTGGCAAGCAGGTCGAAGCGCTTGTCGACGCGCTGCGTCTCCGAAATGATCAGCGCATCCACGATCCGTCTCGCCACCATGCGCTTCAGATATTCGTAAGGGTCCTCGTCATGCGGGCAAGGGAGCATGATGAGATCGAGCTTGTGGCGGGAGAATACGCTCTGCAGCCCACCCGTCACCGTCAGAAAGAAATTGTCGCTGTTTTCGACCGTCTCACGGCTGGACTGGATCATCAGGCCGATGACATTCGTTGTGCCCTGCCGCAGGCTGCGGCCGGATTGGTTGGCGACATAGCCGAGCTGCTCGGCGGCGGCGAGAACGCGCTTGCGGGTCTCCTCGTTGACATCAGGCTTGCCGTTCAACGCGCGTGATACTGTGCCGATCGAGATATCGAGATGCTCGGCAAGCTGACGAATTCCCTTCATCGGCCGCAGTTTTCCTCCATGCGCCATTTTCCAGAGTCCTCCTCTATTGACACAGGAAAATCTTTTCGCATAGTATCGTAAACGTTTACGGAGCGCGTGTCATGAGGGGTTTACGCACCGCCCGCTGGAGGACATCGTGAAATTTAATGCCATTTTGTGCGGGTGCGGAGCTATGTCCAAGGGCTGGCTCAGGGCCATCACCTCGACGCCGGCGCTTGCCGAATCTATTCAGATTGTCGGTCTGGTCGATCTCAACCGAGCGACCGCGGAAAATCTTGCGAAAGAATTCTCTCTCGAAGGCGCCATCATCGGCTCCGATCTCGCCGAGGTCATTGCGACGACCAAAGCGGATCTCGTCTTCGATATCGTCATTCCCGCTGCACGCTTTAATGTCGTGTCGACAGCGTTGAAGGCTGGCTGCCATGTCTTGAGCGAAAAGCCGATGGCGACGTCGCTCGCCGAGGGCGCTGCGCTGATCGAGCTAGCCGCTAAAACTGGCAAGGTCCATGCTATCATCCAGAACCGCCGCTTCATCTCCGGCATCCGTCGTCTGCGACGTTTCGTGGAGGAGGGGGCGATCGGCGCGCTCACAGGCGTTCATTGCGATTTCTTCCTCGGTCCGCATTTCGGTGGTTTCCGTGAGGAAATGGACAATGTTCTGCTGCTCGATATGGCGATCCACACCTTCGATGCCGCCCGCTTCGTCTCCGGCAAGGTGCCGCTTTCGGTCTATTGCGTCGAAAAGAATCCGGTAGGCTCCTGGTACAAGCATGGCGCATCGGCGCATGCGCTCTTCGACTTTTCCGATGATGTCGTCTTCAGCTATCGCGGCTCCTGGTGTGCCGAGGGTCGGCGCACGAGCTGGGAGAGCCAATGGCGGCTCACCGGCAGCAAGGGCATGCTGACCTGGGACGGCGAGGACAATTTCGAGGCTGGTGTTGCCGGCAACGAGCCGGGGCTGCTGCATGGTTTCACGCCGATCGAGGTTCCCGGACCGAAGCATGAGGAGGAGACGCATGGCCACGCCAGCGTTATCGCCTCCTTCATCGAAGCGATCAAAACCGGCAAGACGCCGGAAACGGCGAGCTCCGACAACATTCGCAGCCTTGCCATGGTCTTAGGCGCCATCGAGAGCGCTAAGACCGGCCGGCGCGTCGACATTTCAGCACAAGGACAGTGACATCATGACAAATCCGGCAAAGGCCATCCGCATCGGCACGATGATCAGGGCAACGAACGAGGATGCCGCCCAGAACATCGCCAAGATCGCCGATCTCGGCTTCGAAAGCTTCGAGCCCTTCTTCTGGCAGAGCACCAACGGCCAGAATCTTGCGGAGCTCGGCAAGCGCTGCCGCGAGGCCATCGGCGACCGCGACATCACGATCTCTACTCTCGGCATGTTCGGCAATCCGCTTGAAGAGCGCGAGATGGACCTGCAGACGTTGCAGGGCTGGAAGGATTGCATCGACAACGCCCATCATTTTGGTGCGACCTGCGTTGCCGGCTTCACCGGCCGTATCCGCAACCAACCACTCACCGATAGTCTGCCACGCTATAAGCAGGTCTGGAGCGAGCTTGCCAAGCGGGCCGCCGACAAGGGCATCAAGATTGCCTTCGAAAATTGCGCCATGGACGGCAACTGGGCAACCGGCGATTGGAACATCGCGCATAATCCCGACGCCTGGGAGCTGATGTTCAACGAAACCCCGGACGACAATCTCGGCCTGGAATGGGAGCCTTGCCATCAGATGGTCTATCTGATCGAGCCGCTGCCGCAGATCCGCAAATGGGCGAAAAAGATTTTCCACGTCCACGGCAAGGATGCGACGATCCGTTGGGATGTCATCAAGGAGCACGGCATCTTCGGCAAGGAGAAATTCGTCTTCATGCGCACGCCGGGCTTTGGTGACAGTAACTGGACCGACATCATTTCCGAGCTGCGCTTGGCCGGCTGGTCCGGTTCCATCGATATCGAGGGCTGGCATGACCCGGTTTATCGCGATGCGCTCGAAATGACTGGCCAGGTTCACGGCCTGAACTATCTCAAGGCAAGCCGGGGTGGTGATTTCGTCGAGTAAAGCGCGCATTTGCGAATCTGCATCGATTTAGGAGGCGAGTTGTGCGTTAATGAAGTGCCCGGAGCGTCTGATGTTTTCGGGCAGGACGGGTACCCAAACGGAGGAACTGCCGAGCGTCCGCTCCTTGTCCCATGTGACAGGCGGGCGCTTGGTGCAGATAAGAGGAAAACGCCGATGGCAGCGCGGGCCATGTCATCGGACAGATACCGTCACGGTTCGCATGGTGGAGGAGAATATATGAATATTTTTTCGAAGCTGGCGATCACAGCCGGCATGTCGCTTCTGTTGGCTGCCGGTGTGGCGCAAGCCCAGAGCAAGACATTTAACGTCTGGTGGTTCGAACTGCCGGACACTTCGCAGGCCAAGGCATGGACCAAGGCGCTCGAAGAGCTGAAAGCCAAGCATCCCGACGTCACGATCAATTTCGAACAGAAGACATTCGAGCAATTGCAGAAGGCTGGCAGCCTCATCCTCAATTCGGATCAGGCGCCGGATGTGCTTGAATACAACAAGGGCAATGCCACTGCAGGTCTCGTCGCCTCGCAGGGCCTGCTGACGCCGCTCGACGATCAATTCAAATCGCGCGGCTGGGACAAGATCCTCAACGAAACCAACAGCCAGCTCAGCAAATACGATGGGAACGGCATCTACGGTTCCGGCCCGATCATCGGCATTCCCGTCTACGGCGAATTCGTTTCGGTTTTCTATAATATCGACATGTTCCAGGCCAATGGCGTGAAAGTGCCGACCACGCTGGACGAGTTCGAAGCTGCGCTGGACACTTTCAAGAAGAAGGGCATTACGCCGCTTGCCTATGGTACGGTGGATTCCAACGCACAGCATCTGGTCTATACGCTGGCGCTGACGCAGGCTGACGACACCTGGGTCAAGAACTATCAGGGCCTCAAGGCACCGCTCGATACCAAACCCTTCCTGTTCGCCGCCCGGAAGATCGCCGACTGGGTGAGCAAAGGCTATATTTCGAAGGATTCGACCGGCCTGAAGGGTACCGGCGGCGCTGACAATCTCTTCTCCTCGGGCACAGCTCCGATGTTTGTCAGCGGCACCTGGAATAACGGCAACTTCGCAAGTTCGATCAAGACCTTCAAGTGGAGCCAGTTCATCTTCCCGACCCCGAAGTACAGCGTGGGTTCGACCGGCAACCTGTTCATGGTGCCGAAGAGTGCCAAGAACAAGGATCTCTCCTACGAGTTCATCGATCTCGTCCTGAGCAAGGAAAACCAGAACCTGCAGGCCAATCTCGGTGGCGTTGCCATCGCCGCCGATCCGGCCACGGTCACCGACGAAGTCGGCAAGCGCAATGTCGAACTCTTCAACCAGATCTCCAGCAAGGGCGGTCTCGGCTTCTACCCGGACTGGCCGGTGCCCGGCTACTACGAACTGCTGATCCAGGCGACCACCGGCCTGGTGAACGGCTCGACCACGCCTGACCAGTTCGTGGCGCGCCTGAAGAAGGCTTACGACGACGTGCAGGCAGCGCAATAGCACCATCGGCGACAATCACAACGGCAAGACGGCTTTCATGCCGCCTTGCCGTATCGGACTGGAGGATTTCGATGGATAAGTCGAAGAGCGCCGGCAGGGCGGGGTACTATCTCTACATGATCCCGGGCGTGCTGGGGTTTGTTCTTATCGTGCTTGTTCCGCTGATTGCCAATTTCGCGATCAGCTTCACCACGTGGAAGGGCGGCGTCATCCCGCCGCGTTATGTCGGTCTGGAAAATTATGCCAGGCTGCTTCAGGATACCGCTTTCTGGGGCTCCATTCAGCATACGCTTCTGTTCATCATCTCGATGACGATCGTGCCCATCCTTTTGGGCCTCGTGCTGGCGGCCGTGCTGTTCGACTATATCAGTGCGCAATTCGGCGAGACATGGTCGAGCTTCTTTCGCGCAGGCTTCTACCTGCCGCAGATCCTGCCGCTGACCGCAGCCGGCGTGCTGTGGGCATGGATTCTCAATCCTATCGGCATCATCAATGCGGTGCTGAAGGCGATCGGCCTCGATTTCATGGCTAAGAACTGGCTGGGGGATGCAAGCTATGCGCTCTGGGCGGTTTCGGCCGTCATCGTCTGGGTGCAGGTCGGTTATTGCCTGGTCGTCTTCATGTCCGGATTGGCACGCGTCGATCCTTCGCTCTACGAGGCCGCCGAGCTCGACAATGCGAGCTGGTTCGCGCGTTTCCGCGCCATCACCATTCCGATGCTAATGCCCGAAATCTTTGTCGTTGCACTCACGACACTAATTGCGGCGCTCAAGGTCTTTGCGCCGATCTATGTTCTGACGTCAGGTGGGCCGGATAATGCGACGACGGTTCCATCCTATCTGTCATACTACCATTTCTTCACGACGAACCGCGTCGGATATGCGGCAGCCATCGCGACGTTGCAGACCGTCATGACCATCATACTCGGCATCCTCTTCCTGCGCATGCAGTCGAAGCAGGCCGAAGGAGGACATTGAGATGGCCACGGCATCCTCGATTTCCACAAGCACCGTTTCGGCGGAGCATCGCGTAAGAAGCGGATTCGGCCGCTGGGTCGTTCTGGGCATTCTCCTGGTTTTCCTTGCCGGCACTCTCTTTCCGTTCTTTCTCGCGGCAGTCAACGCCATCAAGACACCCTCCGATTATGCCGCCAATGGCCCGCTTGCTCTTCCGCACAGCTTCGATCTGACGGCACTCAAGAACTTCTGGGCGACCGTCGATTTTCCCCGGAAGCTCTTCAACAGCGTTCTCATCAGCGGATGCACAGCCATTCTGGCCGTCGTCCTAAGTCTCCTGAATGCCTATGCCATCGGCATAGGCCGGGTGCGCGGCGGGCAAGGGCTTCTCGTCCTGCTGCTAATATCCATCATGGCGCCGCAGGAGGCTTTGGTCTATCCGCTCTACTATATGTCGAAGCAGGTCGGCCTGTTCGACTCGATGCTCTCGGTTATCCTGATCATCGGCGTGCTGCATACCGCATTCGGAACCTATCTTTTGTCTTCGGTGCTGGCGACCTTCCCGCGCGAGATCATCGAGGCGGCGCAGATCGACAATGCCAGCCGCTGGCAGATCCTGTGGATGGTGATCGTGCCGGTGCTGAGGCCGACGCTTGCGGTGCTTGCAACCTTCTTCTTCATCTGGACCTGGAACGAATTCCTGATCCCGCTGGTATTCCTCGTTTCCAACAACAACCAGACGGTCTCCGTCGCCATGGGCGTGCTGTCGGGCGCCAATACCCAGGACCCGACGGCAATTGCCGCGGCTTCGCTGCTCGGCATAACGCCGACGATCATCTTCTTCCTTATTTTCCAACGGACCCTCACGCGCGGTGTCGCGGTCGGTGCCGTCAAATAACCAATGCGGAAGCCCCGTTCGGCGAAAGCCGTCGGGCGGGGGCGCGACGAATGGCAAGTTCGATAAATTCGATTTTCCGCAGGAGGCGTAACGTGGCAGGTATCAATATCAAATCCCTCACCAAGCATTTCGGTGCCGTGCAGGTTCTGAACGACATCGATCTGACGATCGAGCGCGGCGAGTTCGTCGTCTTCCTTGGAGGCTCGGGCTGCGGCAAGTCGACCTTGCTGCGCATGATTGCGGGTCTCGAGACCATCACCAGCGGCGAGATTTGGATCGGCGGCCGCCGAGTCGATCAGCTGCCGCCCGGTGAGCGCGGAGTGTCGATGGTCTTTCAATCCTACGCGCTCTATCCGCACATGACGGTTCGCGACAACATGTCCTTCGGCTTGAAAAATATCAAAACGCCCAAGCACGAGATCGCAAGACGCATCGAGGAAGCCGCGAAGATCCTGGAAATGCCGCATCTGCTGGATCGCAAGCCTTCGGCGCTCTCGGGCGGCCAGCGGCAGCGCGTCGCGATCGGCCGCGCCATCGTGCGCGAGCCGGATGTGTTCCTGTTCGACGAGCCGCTTTCCAACCTTGATGCCGGCCTGCGCACACGTACGCGCGTGGAACTGGCGCAGCTTCACGAGCGGCTGGGCGCAACGATGGTGTTCGTGACGCATGACCAGGTTGAGGCGATGACACTCGCCGACCGTATCGTGCTCTTGAACAACAAGAAGATCGAGCAGGTGGCGACCCCCGTCGAGATCTATACGCGCCCTGCAACGCGCTATGTCGCCCAGTTCGTCGGCTCACCCGGCATGAACTTTATCAACATAGCTGGCGTTGGCGAGGCAGGCGGGCTGGCGACGGCAACGCTGCCGGATGGCTCTGTCATCAAAACGGCGATAGCGCTCAATGGTCTCTCGAATTCAGGACTGACGCTCGGCATCCGGCCGGAGCATCTGGTCGTTACGACGGCCGAAAAGGGCGATATCGGCGGCCAAGTCGAAACCGTGGAGCGCCTGGGCGACCGTTCGCTCGTTCACGTCCGGCTCAAGGATGGTTCGAAGATCATCGGTACCGATCCCGGCATGACGACGATCACCACCGGCTCGCCGATCGCTTTCGTGGTGGAGGCAACGAAGGTCAGCATCTTCGATGAAAAGGATGCGGCTCATCATTCCGTAAACTGAGGAGGAAACAACACGAGATCATCCACAAACAATTAGGCCTAGACACTATCGATTAGAGCGTTGACGAAACCGTCCAACTGGTATGTTATGTCGCCATGTCCACTGCGCACCATAGGAAGAAGCAACCTTTGTTCGTCCGTCAGCAGTTGCTGGCAGTCGCCGCACGGCTTGCTTCCGAAAAAGGGATGACGGCGGTGACGCTGGATGCCGTTTCCGGCGCCTCCGGTGTCAGCAAGGGTGGATTGCTGCATCACTTCCCCAGCAAGAACATGCTGTTGGAAGCGTTGTTCGACAGCCTGCTGGAGCGGTTGGACGCTGCAATCGAGGAAGCAATGCGGGCCGATCCGTTGCCGCATGGCCGCTTTACACGCGCTTATCTGCATGCCTGCCTGGCGCTGCGGGACCAACCGCAGGGCACCAAGGATTGGGCACAGGTGACGATGGTGCTGCTCACCGAACCGCAATTGCGGCAGCGGTGGCACGCATGGGTACGCGAGCGCAGCGAAGAATATGTCGGCACGGACTCCTCGGTGGATGCGGCGATCGTCAGATTGGCGGCCGATGGGATCTGGCTTGCCGACCTGCTCGGCAGCCACGACATGGACGAGAGTGCCCGTCAAAGGCTGATCGACCGGCTGATCGAGCTCACTCAGCTCTAGCCCTATCGGAGATAATGGAATGGCGAACGCATCGGTCTATGCAATGCTGCTGGTCGCGATCGTGCTTGAAGTGATCGGCACGACGGCATTGCAGATGTCGCAGCAGTTTACGCGCCTCGGCCCGACGGTCGTTCTGGTGATCTGCTATACGGCGGCGTTCTATTGCCTCTCGGTAACGTTGCGGGTCATTCCGGTGGGCATCGCCTATGCTATCTGGAGCGCACTCGGCATCGTGCTGATTTCGATGGTGGGCGTCGTGCTTTTCCGGCAGAAGCTCGATCTCGCCGCGATCATCGGTCTTGCGTTGATCATCGCCGGAGTGCTCGTCGTCAACCTCTTTTCAAAGTCCGTGTCGCACTGAAAACAGAGGTGTTGTTCATGGTCGTTTTTGCCTTTGTCAAATCGCTTTGAACCCATTATGTCTTGGGTCCAACGGGCTGATGAAGGCTTGAAATGCGGCGCTTTCCCAAAGCGCTTTGGATCGCATAACCTATTCAATCCTAATGGTATTAGAGGAGTGCCGTAATGACTATTCGTGCCGTCGTTTGGGGCGAGAACATTCATGAGCAAACAAACAAGGTCGTCGCCGAGATCTATCCGGAAGGCATGCACAACACCATCGCCAAGGCGCTGAATGCCGATCCCAGTATCGAGGCAACCACTGCAACGTTGCAGGAGCCGGAGCATGGTCTCAGCGAAGCCCGTCTGAAGGATACCGACGTCCTTCTGTGGTGGGGCCACAAGGATCACGGCGCCGTCAAGGACGAGGTCGTCGAGCGCGTCGCCAAGCGTGTTTGGGAGGGTATGGGCCTCATCGTCCTGCATTCGGGCCATTTCTCCAAGGTATTCAAGCGCCTAATGGGTACGCCCTGCGCACTGAAGTGGCGCGAAGCCGGCGAGCGGGAGCGCCTCTGGGTCATCAACCCCCGCCATCCGATCGCAGCCGGCCTCGGCGAGCATTTCGAGCTTGAGAACGAGGAGATGTACGGTGAGCAGTTCTCCGTTCCGGAGCCACTGGAAACCGTATTCATCTCCTGGTTCCAGGGTGGCGAGGTCTTCCGTTCGGGCATGACCTGGCGTCGCGGCGCCGGCAACATCTTCTATTTCCGTCCGGGCCACGAGACCTACCCGACCTATCACAACGGCACCGTTCAGAAGGTCCTGATCAATTCCGTGAAGTGGGCCCACAACCCGCTCGGTACCCAGGCCAGCATCCATGATGCGCCGAATGTGCCGGTTGAAAAAGCGTTGGAGCCGATCGTCGAACGCGGCCCGAAACTGCACCAGGCCGGCGAAGCCGGTTATCGCTGAGGTATCAGATGCGTCTCATAGTAGTTGGCACGGGCGGCATGGCGAAGAACCATGTGGAGCATTTCGCCCGCATTCCTGGCGTCGAAATCGTCGGCGCCGTCGATACGGATGCGACGAGGCTCACCGCCTTCTGCGACACGTTCGATATCAAGAAGCGCTTCTCGTCGCTCGACGAGGCGCTCACCTGGGGTGAGTTCGATGCGGCGACCAACGTCACGCCGGACAAGGCGCACCATCCGACGACCTTGCCGCTGCTTGCCGCAGGCAAGCATGTTCTATGCGAGAAGCCACTCGCGGAGAATTATGAAAAGGCGCTTGAAATGACGGAAGCTGCCGAAAGGGCAGGGGTCGTCAACATGGTCAACCTGACCTATCGCAATGTCGCGCAGCTGCAGAAGGCGCGCGAGATGGTGATTTCGGGCGAGATCGGCACGGTCAAGCACGTGGAGGCGTCCTACCTCCAGAGTTGGCTCGTCTCCAAGGCCTGGGGCGACTGGCGCAGCGAGTCCAAGTGGCTCTGGCGTCTGTCGACGGGCCACGGCTCGAACGGCGTTCTCGGTGATATCGGCATCCATATCCTCGATTTCGCCGCCTATGGCGCCGCGACCGATATCGATCACGTCTTTGCCCGTCTCAAGACCTTCGCGAAGGCTCCCGGCGAGCGCATCGGCGAATATACGCTCGATGCGAATGACAGCTTCTCGATGTCGGTCGATTTCGCCAACGGCGCGCTCGGAGTCGTGCATGCGAGCCGCTGGGCGACGGGGCACCTGAACGAGCTGAAGCTGCGCATCTATGGCGAGCGCGGTGGCCTGGAAGTGTCGCATAGCCCGAATGGTTCCGAACTGCGCGGTTGCCTCGGCGATGACACGGAAACGGCGACGTGGCGTGTTCTCGATGTGCCGCCGGTCCAGACCAACTATCAGCGCTTTGCTGATGCTGTCATGACCGGCAGCAGCCAGGACCCGAGCTTCAGACACGCTGCGAACTTGCAGCGCGTGCTGGATCTTGCCATGGTGACTGAAGTTGAACGGCGCGAACTGAAGGTCTGATATCATAGGCAGCCTTCAGGCAAGGCCTTGGGAGTGCACGCATGTCTACCGAGGAAAAAGTTGCCAGCCACTATACGCACGGATCGCTGGAAACGGCGATCCTGCAAACGCTTGCCGCCGATGGTAAGGATATCGATAATCTTCGCATCCGCGATCTGGCTGATGTCGATGAATTCCATCTGGGTCGTCACGCGGCCACAGTGGATTTCGCAAGGGATCTGGATCTTTCCGCCGGCCTGCGTCTTGCCGATATCGGCTCCGGACTCGGCGGGCCTGCCCGCCATTTTGCCGACTCCTACGGATGCATCGTGTCGGGCGTCGATCTCACCGAAGAATTCGTTCAGGTCGCCAATTCGCTGACGGCCCGCTGCGGTCTGGAGGATCTGGTTTCCTTCCGGCAGGGCAGCGCGTTGGCATTGCCTTTCGAGAGCGGCAGTTTCGATCGTGCGACGCTCATTCACGTCGGCATGAATATAGAGGACAAGGCGAGACTGTTTTCCGAGGTCAGGCGCATTCTCAAGCCCGGCGGTCGTTTCGGGCTTTATGAGATCATGCAGATGCGCGAGGGAACGCTCCCCTTTCCGATGCCCTGGGCTATGGAGTTGGAAACGAGCTTCGTCCGCAGCCCCGATATATATCGCCATCTGCTTGACGAAGCCGGCTTCACGGTTGAGCTTGAGCAGGATCGTAGTGCTCTCGCAATCCGATTGGCACATGAAGCGCGCGCCAGGGCCGCTGCGGCGGGCGAGGTGCGAGACCAGGGCGTCCGGACGTTGATGGGCCCGCGGGCTGGTGAGCGCATGAGCAACGTCAACGTGTCGGTCGAAGGCGGCCTGCTTGCGCCGATCGAGATGATTGCCCGGGCAGTGTGACGGCTGCTGCCCGTTGACAGCGGCGGGCCTGTTTCTGTATGGAAAATACAACGGTAATGGATTTCTGCCGGGCCATGGTGGCCGAACCGCTGCTCTGATTTTCCAGAGAAGCTGATGACTCCTACTCAGCACGCCTGAAAGGCGAAGGAGTAGAGTCATGCCTGTTATCTCATCGTCATCCCACTTCTGTTTCTTGTTCACTGTCCCCGGAAGACCGTGTGTCGGCTTCGCGGGAGGGGCAAACTGATGTCCGCATCCGCCTATTTTCATCATCGTTTTCAGCAATTTCGCAGTCTTTTCAAATGGATCGTTCTCGTGGTGCCGATGGCTGTGGTCGTCGGCTCGCTCTGCGCGCTGTTTCTCTGGAGCCTCGACAAGGCTACGGCCGCGCGCTTCGATCATCCATGGCTGATCTTCCTGATGCCCGTTACGGGTTTCCTGATGGTGCTGGTCTACCAGCGTTTTGGCCGAGGCTCGGAAGGTGGCAACAATCTGATCGTCGACCAGATCCACGAGCCCGGCGGCGGCGTGCCGTTGCGCATGGCGCCCTTCATCCTGGTTTCGACGGTTCTGACGCATCTGGTCGGTGGTTCGGCGGGGCGCGAGGGAACGGCTGTGCAACTCGGCGGCAGTATTGCCAGCGCCTTTGCAAAGGTGTTCCGGCTCAGCCACGCCGAGATCCGCATCCTCCTCATGGCGGGCATTGCCGCGGGCTTCGGTGCGGTGTTCGGCACGCCGATCGCTGGTGCCGTCTTCGCTCTCGAAGTCCTGACCATCGGGCGCATGCAATATGAGGCGCTGATCCCGAGCCTCGCTGCGGCAATCGCGGCCGACTGGACCTGCCATGCCTGGGGCATCGAGCATATCCAGTATCACATCGGCTATCTCTCAGGCATTTCGGCCAGCACGTTCCATCTCGATGCGCTGCTGCTCATCAAGGTCGGGCTTGCCGGCGTCATCTTCGGCTTGGCCGCACGTTGCTTCAGCGAGGTCTCGCATGCTGCGTCGGCGGCGTTCAAACGGCTCTGCGCCTACGCGCCGCTGCGGCCGGTCATCGCCAGCTCGGTCCTGATCGGCCTCGTTTACCTGCTCGGTACCCGGCAATATCTCGGGCTTGGTGTCTGGTCACCCAATCCAAGCGATGCGACGATCCTCGGCTTCTTCGATCCCGCCCATGTCGACTACTGGAGCTGGTTCTGGAAAGCGCTTTTCACGATCGTGACGCTCAGTTCCGGCTTCAAGGGCGGTGAAGTGACGCCTCTGTTCTTCATCGGAGCTGCACTCGGCAATACGCTTGCCGCCATTCTTGGCGCGCCCGTCGACCTCTTTGCCGCGTTGGGCTTTGTCGCCGTCTTTGCCGGCGCGACCAATACGCCGCTTGCCTGCATGATCATGGGCATAGAGCTCTTCGGCGCGACGCACACCGTCTATCTCGCTGTCGCATGCTTCCTTGCCTATATCTGCAGCGGCCACACCAGCATCTATCTGTCGCAACGGCTTGGCATCGCCAAAAGCGCTGCTTCCGATAACATCCCAGCCGACACGCCGCTTCGCCATATTCGCGAGCGCGGCTTGAAGACGCGGCGGGAAAATGCCCATAAGGTCGGAAAGGTTTGACGCAAGGACGGCTGGAGGTTGTCGTGCTCTATCTTGTCGTGTTTCTCGGTGCCGGATTGGGCGGTGCATTCCGTCTCGGTGTCAACGAGGTCGCCGCCCGCCTGCTCGGGATCGAGTTTCCATTCGGCACGTTGATCATCAATGTGCTTGGTGCCTTCCTCATGGGGCTGCTGACGGAGTATTTCGCTTTTCGCGGCGGTATGTCGCAGGAGATGCGGTTGTTTCTGACAACAGGCCTTCTAGGTGGATTCACGACGTTTTCGACTTTTGCGCTGGAGAGCGTCGTGCTCTGGGAGCGGGGCCAATGGATGCCGGCCATTGCCTATATCGGCCTGTCCGTTTTCCTGTCGATTGCAGCCGTGATAGCAGGGCTTGCAATTGTCCGGCTAATAATTCAGGCTCAAACAGCTTAGTGATTGGAGATCGGCAGATTTCGCCGCATTTTTGCCGATTATGGGGTGAATCCCTCTCGAGAATCGCAGAGATTTATTCCACGACAAACCACCGCTCGTTGCGAACGGACTCTCTTGCGAAATTCGACTAATCAACTCATATAATCGCCTATTAAGATCACCGCATAACACAAGGAGTCGGGCGTCGATCAGGATAAGCACAGGCAAAGCACTCCCAATGACAAGCCTGTTCTCGCTCCGGGATTCGCATGCGGATTCCTCGCGCAACTTCCTCCCGGACCGCACCGCCCCAAAAGACAGACATGACGGAGAGTCCCTTGAGCGCACCTGCTCCCACTTCCAACCAATCTCCTGCTCCGGAACAGACCTTCGGCACCGCCGGCATTGCGCCGATGGACCGCCCGAGCGCCATGACCCGCTTTTTTATGGGCATCGTTGCCTGGGCCGAAAGCCTCAACCTGAAATATGCCAAGCTCGGCAATCCGCCGGTCTATGACACAGCGACTTTCCCCTGGGCCGCCGAGATAGAAAAAGATTTTCCGGCCATCCGCGCCGAGCTCGAAAAGGTGCTGCTGCGCCAGAGCGAGCTGCCGACCTTCCAGGACATCTCCACCGACGTGAAGACCATTTCGACGGATACGCGCTGGAAGACCTTCTTCCTCCTCGGCTTCGGCGTGAAGTCGGAGCAGAACATCAAGGCATGCCCGAATACCTGGGCAGCCGTGCAGAAGATCCCCGGCCTGACGACGGCGATGTTCTCGATCTTCGAGCCCGGCAAGCATCTTCCGGCTCACCGTGGTCCTTATAACGGCGTGCTGCGCCTGCATCTCGGCCTCATCGTGCCGGAGCCGAACGAGAAGCTCGCCATCCGCGTCGACAAGCAGGTTTGCCATTGGCAGGAAGGCAAGGCGCTGATCTTCGACGACGCCTATGAGCATGAAGCATGGAACCATTCCGACAAGACGCGCGTGGTGCTCTTCGTCGACTTCGTCAAGCCGCTGAAATTCCCGGCCCGTTTCGTCAACTGGGCCCTGATGAACCTGGCGATCTTCACGCCCTTCATCAAGGAAGGCCTCGACAATCATAAGGAATGGGAAAAGAAGTTCTACGCCGAAGCCGAGGCGTTCAGAAATCGCCCGAAGCCCTGATCTCATCGACTGTTTAATTTAACGGAAACCCCGGAATCCCTAAGGAATTCCGGGGTTTTGTGTTTGCTGACGATCAGCAGCCGTTAGGCAGGCTTATCCGTCTCTTCGGCGTCGTCGTAATATTCCTCTTCCTCGGGCTGGGCAGCTTTGGTCTTGCCATCGAGATTGCCAAGCAGGGCCGAGATGGCATTGTCGCCGTCGAAGCCGGCCTCCTTCAGCAGGCGGTCGAGGATCGGCTTGTTGGCCTGGTAGGAGAGTAGCTGGCCGGCAAGACCTTCGCCAAGGCCGACGCCGCTGCCGCCGCCCGCACCGTTGCCATTGCGGCCGAGCATGCCGCCGGTGTCGAAGATCCGGATATCGGAGATCTTTTCGATCGGCTTGACCGCTTCGGCAAGGGCGGCGGGCACGATGCGGATGCGCTCGCGGGTGATCTCGAATTCGATGATGGCGGGGCTGAGCTTGTTGCGCGCTTCGTTGAGCAGCGCTTCGCTCTCGGCCGTCGCCTTACCGGTTTCGAGAATACCCTTGGCCTTGATGATCGCAGCGTCGGCTTCTGCCGTTGCCAGCGTCTTGATGGCGTCGGCCTGGTCGGTCGCGGCCTGCTTTTCGGCTTCTGCAGCGATGGTGACGGCGGTTGCCTGGGTTTGGGCGCGCTTCTGCGCATCGATCACGGCGATCTGCTTCTCACGTTCGGCGATCTCGACCGCCTTGGCGGTGCCGACCTTTTCCTCGGCTGCGATAGCGAGTGCGCGAGCGGCTTCTGCCTTTGCCTTGGCTTCAGACTCCTCACGGCTCTTGTTGGCAACCGCGATGGCGCTTTCCTGCGCGACGATCTGGATATCGCGGCGGGCTTCGGTGTCGCGCTGCTGCACGGCGCGGGTCGAGTCGATGTTGGCGGATTCTCGAGCTTGCTTTGCCGCAGCTTCGCGTTCGGCGATCGCCTGCTCGGCGGCGATGCGGGCTTCCTCTTCCGCGCGCTTGGCGGCCTGTTCCTGCTGAGCGGTTTCGGCGCGGGTGGCGGCGGACTTGTTGGCGATGTCGCGCTGCTGGTTTAGTTCCGCCTCGCGCTTCGTCCGCTCGATCGCGAGCGACTGCTGACGAGCCTCCAGGTCCTTCTGGGCAATCGCGACTTCGGTATCGCGGACGACTTCGTTACGCTCCTTCTTGCGCGCCTCGGTGACGCGGGTCAGCGCGGCGAGACCGTGCGCATCGAAGAAGTTGTTGGCGTTGAAGTGCTTGATATCGGTCTGGTCGAGGCGCGTCAGCGACACGGATTCCAGTTCGAGACCGTTGGACTGCAGGTCGGAGCCGACCGCATCCTGCACGGCCTTGACGAAATCCATGCGCTGTTCCTGCAGGGCATCAAGGCTCATCGTGGCTGCCACCGAGCGCAGGCTGTCCACGAACTTCGCTTCGATCAGCTGGCGCAGCTGTTCGCTGTCGTTGGTGCGATTGCCGAGCGTCTGGGCGGCAAGAGCGATCGAGGAGCTGTCCGGTTTGACGCGGACATAGAACTCGGCGCCGATATCGACGCGCATGCGGTCCTTGGTGATCAGCGCATCATTCTCGCCGCGCTGGACCTCCAGGCGCAGCGTCTTGAGGTTGACGCGGGCAATCGAGTGGAAAATCGGCAGCACGACGGAGCCGCCGTCGAGCACGACTTTCTGGCCGCCGAGACCGGTGCGCACATAGGCCTCATCGCGGCTCGAGCGGACATAGAGCGAGGCAAGGACGAAGCCGATCCCGAGGATCAGGACGAGACCTATGCCTGTGGGAAGAATAAGGTCGTAAAGGCCGTTCATGAAGGTTGCTCCGTAGAGGATTTGTCATCGGACCTCATGAGATCCGAGGGGGCGGAAACTGCGATGAAGATGTCGGCCTTGCGGTCGACAAGCAGAACTTGGGCGCCGATCGGCAAGGGGCTTTCACCCTTGGCGGCGCTGGCGCGCAACTGATGCCAGTTGCCATGCGCGTCCTTGACGCTGACGCGGCCAGGCAGGCCTTGATCCAGAGGGCCGATGGAAACCGTGCCCGTGCGACCGACGAAGTCATCGGCCTCGACGGCGTAGGTCTCGTCGCGCGGCACGATCCTGGCGATCGTTCGCGTCGAGCCCCGGACGAGAGGGATCGTGACGGCGAGGGCCGGCACTGAGGCAACGATCGCCGGCAGCGGTCCCCAGATCACGTCGGCGACGGTCTGGATGGCAAAACCCGTCACGGCGAAGATGCCGAGGGCCAGCATGATCAGGATCAGTAGCGGCACGCCGCCGATATTGATCCAGGAGAGCAGGCCGGCAAGCACTCCGTCATGACCTTCGAAATGCGGCTTGCCGATGAGTTCACTTAGCGAGAAGCCAAGCAGCATCGACAGGATTTCGATTGCCGTCAGTCCGATCAGGATCATTGCCGCGATGGCAAAGGGCGCACATTCGGGTGCGAGAAACAGGTGCATCGGTTACTGGCCGCTGGCCTTGAAGCGGGCAAGGCGTGCTTCGATGGCCTGCTCCCGATGCAGGCGGTCAAGCTCATCGAGCTCGGCGCTTGTTGCGGGCTCGCCCGAGGGTACGCCGGTCAATCGGGAAACGGCCGCCGCCGCGCGGGCTGCACCGGCGGCCGCTGTCGGCCGTGGATTTTCGCCCATTGCTTCCTCGCGAGCATGGCGGGCGATGCTGCGCTTGAAATCGACAAGCCGTGCTTCCGCCTCGCGGCGGGTGGCAAGAACAGCCTGAAGTGCCTTCTGGCCCTCGTCGATCTGTGCGTTCGCATCCGCGAGCGCCTTGTCGAGCGCGGCGGTCTGCGCCTCGAGGTCGATCTGGCGCGCGACGCCGGCCTTGGCGAGGTCTTCGCGATCGGCCGTGATCGCAAGCCGGATCTTAGCGTCGAGCGCGTCGAGATCGGCGACGATTTCGCTGCGGCGGCTCCGGATGCGGTATTCCTCGGCGCGCGCCTTGCCTAGATCGGCACGCGCTTCATCGGCGGCGGCGTCGATCTCGCGCAGCGCCTGCTCGATGACGGCGACCTTGTTGGCGCCTTCTACGGTGTCGACTGCGGCATTGGCGAGGCCTGCGATCAGTCGTCCCATGCGGGAAAGAATGCCTTCATGCATCGTCATGTTATCCTCCGTTCGGGGAGAGTTTGGTGTTACCCCGATGTGAATCGCGTAGGGGCCTCCATCGGCGATCAGATAGGCGGGGATATTGCTGTCCCAGCCTTTGAAATAGCCGGCCACGTCGAAGGGCACGGCGACACGGCCGCGCACCGTCGAGATTGTCAGGTCTGACGGACCCTTGATGGCAAAGAGCTTTTCGTCGAGCGGCAGCCGGTTCCAATCGGCAAGCCCGCTTCGATTGGCCGCAAAATCACGCAGGCCGAGCGTCACGAGGCGCGCGGGCAAAGCGGTGCGTTCGCGGATCGTCTCGTAGGCAAGATCGTGAAGCGTGACGAGATTTGCTCCGGCTCTGTCCGGAACGATTTCGCCCAAGAGTTTCATCATTTGCCCGTATGCAGCAAAGGTCTCGTCCAGAGCCTGCCGCGCTTCGTCATCGGGAGCGAGATCATATCGCAGACGAGAGCGGTGCGTTGGTGCGTGTGTCTTTGCCATGGCCTTCAAGTAAAGCACCCCTACGGTGCTTTTCAAGGGAGCGTGGCGTCAAACATGAATGAATTGTAATGAATGATGGGCCGCATAGGTTGCAGAAATTTGATACTTCTCTCCGCCTATGGGCGATCATGCAACTCGTGAGCTCGCGTATATGTAGTGATTGGGCGCGAAAAAACCATATGAAAAGCGCGGCCAATCGGACGCGCTGCATGGAATTTTTGAGTGGAGCGTTGAGGAGGAACCGCGGTTACTTCGCGGTCCGTACGATTGCAGCACCTGCCGTCATGCCGCCGCCGAAGGCCACCAGGCCGAGATTGAGCGGCTCCGAGTGTTCGTTGGCGACATGCAGCATGGCAAGCGGAATGCTTGATGAGCTGGTATTGCCGTAGGTCTCGATGACGCTGAGGGCAGGGCGGCCGCTACGCTTGGCGATCGTGTCGATGATGCGCTGGTTGGCCTGGTGCGGCACCAGAAGATCGAGGTTGGCAAGCTCGATGCCCGCATCGACGCAGGCGTTTTCGATCGAACGGGTCATCGAATGCACCGCTTCGGTGAAGACCGACCGGCCGTTCATGGCAATGACGCCATCGTCCGGAAGCGGAACATAGAGCAGGTCCCCCGGCTCCGGTCGGCCGCTGACGATCGGGCGGCTCGCGGTGAAGAGCGGGTTGCGCGCCATATCGCGGCTGGTTACGAGGCTGGCGGTCGCGGCATCGCCGAAGAGGATTGCGGTGGAGAAATCGTTCATGTCGAGCAGCGGCGACAGGACTTCCGAGGTGATGATGAGCACCTTGGCGTCGTTCTGCTGTGCAATGAAATCATAGGCTTGCTGCAGCGCGTAGAGATAGCCGGAGCAGGCGGCACCCATGTCATAGGCCGCAAGCGAAGGACGCACGCCGTCTTCGGCGACGGCAACCGCGACGCGGCTTGCGAGCGACGGCGTGGCGATGTCGGGCGTTCCGGTGGCGGCGATCACCAGATCGATATCGTGGATCGACATCTGGTTCTGCTTGAGAAGATCACGCGCCGCCTTCGTGGCAAGACTCAGCGTGCCTTCTTCAGGCCCGACCCAGAAGCGGCTCTTGATGCCCGTCAACGCGAGTATTTCGTCGGCGCGGCGGTTCGGCCAGTTATGGATGATTTCTTCGTTGGTGACGCGGCGGGCACCGGTGGCGATGCCGATACCGTTGATGACGACTTCCGAGAAGCTGCCGGTATGGCGGCGCAGCGCCGGGATGACATGCGATTTCAGGCGGCGCAGCACGAATTTGTTTTGGATTTCGGAGGCGAGCGCGAAGTTCTGCTCGCTAAGGTCGCGATTGGCGTCGACAGTCAGAAGTGGGCTGTCGGTGGCGATCTGGTCGCCGATCTTGGCGAAGACCTCCTGTACGACGCCGCCGATATTGGCGCAGATCTCGACAGAGGCTTTTGTCGCCTCGACGACGGCCACCAGTTGGCCGACTTCGATCTTGTCGCCGGGCTTGACGAGTATATCGGTCACGAGGACGTTCTCGTCGGCGGGCCCGGAGCCGATCGCCTTGATCGCTGCCGTCGGGCCGCTGTCATCCTCTTCGTGCCAGGTAACCTCGCATTCAAGCACTTCAGCCATCAGGTCGACCAGCTTGCGATAGGAGGGAAGGGTCTCAAGCTGATTACGGAAATTGAAGGGGATGTGCGCATCCGAGCGCGCGAGCCGGCGCACGACAACAGGCACATCGGTCTTTTCGGTGACGGTGGCAATGATTTCCGCGCCCATGCCGACGGTGCGGTTATCTTCATGTACGACGATCAGGCGGCGGGTGCGCCGTGCACTCGCCAGCACTTCCTTCTCGTCCCACGGCGAGATCGAGCGCAGATCGATCACCTCGACGGAAAAGCCCTGGGCCTCGAAAGCGCTCGCGGCATTGGCGCAGAGCGAAACCGTGTTGCCGTAGCTGACGAGCGTGATGTCGCGGCCGCGGGTAACATGGCGCGACAGGCCGGGATGAACGAAGTGCTTATCCAGATCCTCGGAGGTGCGGCCGTCGGAGTTGTTGAGCACGGCCTTCGGATAGAGGAAGACCGTCGGGCGCCGCGATTCGAAGGCGGCATTCAGCAGACCGGCGGCATCGCCGGCGCTGGAGGGCATAACGACGTCGATGCCCGGCGTGTGCGCCAGCATTCCCTCGAAGCTCTGGGCATGGAACGGACCAAGGCCTGGCTTGTAGCCGCCGCAGCTCACCATCAGGATGACGGGCGCTTCCCAGGCGCCATTGCTGCGCCAGAACATGCTGCCCATTTCCGAGACGATCTGATTATAGGCGAGCGGCAGGAAATCGGCGAACTGCAGGAAGGCGACGGGGCGCTGGCCCGCCAGCGCGCGGCCGACCGCCGTGCCGACGATTGTCGATTCGCTGAGAGCGGCGTTGCGGACGCGGTCAGGATATTTGGTGCTGAGGCCGCGCGTCACACCAAAAACGTCGCCCTTCGGATCCTCTATATCCTGGCCAAAGAGAACGACTTCGGGATTTCCGGCCAGCTGCTTGTCGAGAACGACATTCAGCGCCTCGCGCATCGTCAGCGTCGATGCGGTCTCGTTGCCGCGATATTCTGCCCTCTTATCGAAGGAAGCTGGGTAGGGAGCCTTAGCCTCCGGCTCGACCTTCGGGGCGTCTTCCTTGCGGGCAAGGGCGGCTTCTGCCTGCACTTCCGCAATCAATTCCTGTTCGATCTTTTGCAGAGCATCGGCGTCGATACCCGCCTTCTGCAGCATTGCCCGCAGATTCGGCAGCGGGTCGCGCGAGGAGCCGGCCTCGATTTCGAGCAGGGTGCGATAGGTCTTCTGATCGTCGGCATTGGTGTGATCGGAAAGGCGCTCGACGTTCAGAAGCACGATGCTGGGCGTGCGGTTGTTGCGGCTGTGACGGACGGCCTTGCGGAAGGCGTCGCGCGATGCGGTGAGATCGTCGCCATCCGTGCGGATGATATCGATGCCGTAGAAAGAGGAAGCGGGACCAGCCGGCAGGTCGAAGAACGTCTGCTTGCCCGTGCGTGTCGAGATGGAGAAGCTGTTGTCCTCGATGACGAAGACGACGGGATACTGGCTGCGCACGGCTTCGGCGACCGCTTCGAGGAACTCGCCCTGCTGGGTGGTGCCGTCGCCGACACAACAGATGGCGATCGGCATTCCCGGCTTATGCTTCAGGGATGCCGCGACGCCGACAGCATGCAGGGCATTGTTGCCGACCGGTCCGACGATCGACGTGATGTTGAGGGCGCGGGAGGACAGATGCGCGCTCATCTGACGGCCGGCGGAATGGGAATTGGCTGTTGCAAGCAGGCTGGAGAAGAACTCACGAATGGGCATGCCGCGCGCCAGCATCAGGGCCTTGTCGCGATAATGCAGATGCAGCCAGTCGTCGTCCTGGAGAAACTCGTTGAGCAGCGCGGTGGACTCGTGACCGGCGCCGGAAACGTGAAAATGTGCTATGCCTTGCTTGATGAATTCTCGCTCAAGCCGATCTATTTCTCTGGAAATGAAAAATATTCTGTGAAGTTGCTTAAGGTATTCTGTGGCAAACCTCCCTTCCATCTCAATGATTTTCCTGATCTTTCGTCTAAATTAAATGCTGGGAGTTAGGTAAACCCCCAGCCTGCCTTTTTCAATACACGTTAAATGACAAGATCTTCTCAGTTTGAAACGGAAATACGCATATTGCGGGGCCGTATTTTTTCATGATGTTTCTGTCCACAAGGCATGCGCGACAACGCGCCCGCCCAAACGCGAAACGGGTGCGTCTTTCGCGGGTTATGTTAGCCCGATTTGCGCATAGAGGCGGCTTCACGTTGCCTTTCGGCGGCCGCTTTTGCGGCCTGTTCTTCCTTGAGAATCAGCTCCTTGGGCTTCTTGCCGATAATCTCCTTGCGGCCCGTCCTGGAGAATGGCTGCACGAGCTGGGCGAGGAAACCCTTGGCTACCTTGCCGGTGATGCCGATATCGGTCGAGGACGGACGCGGCGGGTTGTAGAAAGTGCCGAGAAGCTGATCCCAGATCACGAGGTTTTCCCCATAATTCGTATTTCCCTCGGCCAGAATCTTGGAATGATGCCAGCGATGGAGGCGTGGAGTCGAAAATATGAGGTCGAGTGGGCCGGTGCGCATATCGACATTGCAATGGGTCAAAAGGCCGATGAAAGCCGTGACAGCACCGATCCAAAGGAAGACCGGCAACGGCGCGCCGAGCAGATAGAGCGGAATCTGACCGAGCGCGATCTTGAACAGAGTATCGATGACGTGAAAACGGCCTGTGTTGATGACCCATAGCCGTTCGACGCTGTGGTGCAGCGCATGAAAGCGCCAGAGCGACAGATGCTCATGCGCCAGGCGATGCGCCATATAGAGACCAAACTCGGCGATGACGAGGCCGAGCACCACCTGGAACGCCATAGGCCATTGATCCGGCCAGAAATGCGAATGGTAGCTCAGCGCCGGCTGCGCGACTGTCGCGACTGCCATCGGGAAAGATGTGCCGATCGCAGCGGCGATCTGCACGCCGCCCTTGTTCAGCAGCGTGTGGGCGATATCGTTGAAGGTCTCGCCATCGCGCTTCTGCCAAGTCTTCTCGTAAGGCATCAACCGCTCGAAGAGGGCAATGATGGCTACCGTTGAAAGATAGACGACATTGAACCAGAGAAGATGCATATCCGACTGGAAGGCGAAATAGGCTCCCGTTAGTCCACCGCACAGGATGGCTGGCCACAACAGGGGGGAAACAGCAGCGTAAAGACGCGAACTGCTTTGAAATGTCATTCCATCAACCTCAGATTCTGATCGGCGAAATAGCGCGTGAATATGCGCGATATGTAGCGCGATGATTGTGGAGTCGAAAGCGAAATTTTTCCGTTGGCCGGCAACAGGCAGTTGGATAGGAGATCAAGACATGCGCATAGAGCAGGCGGCAGACGAACATCTGGAGGCGTGGGCGCGGTTGCGCGTCGAACTTTGGCCCCATAGTTCGCTCGAACATCATCGGGCGGAACTGGCGCAATTTCGCGCTGATGAAAATGCTTCTGCGTTTGTCGCGATCGATTCTGTCGGTCATGTCGTCGGTTTTGCCGAAGCGACATTGCGGCACGATTACGTCAATGGCTGCGAGACTTCGCCGGTCCTATTCCTGGAGGGCATCTATGTGCGTCCCGAAGATCGGCGGGGAGGGGCGGCGCGGGCGCTTTGCCAGGCTGTCGCCACCTGGGGGCGGGAGGCTGGCTGCACCGAGTTTGCTTCGGATGCACTGATCGACAATCTTGCGAGCCACGCCTTTCATGCCGCGCTCGGTTTCGTCGAAACCAGGCGCGTGGTCTATTTTCGCAAGCTGCTATAGGCCCGGAGCTACGGGACTGTGCCTAGGCGAATGTCAATTTCGTCTTCTGCTGACCAGCCTCATCGAAATTCTCCGGGCTCAGCCAGCGCTCGTAGCCGGCCTTCAGGCGCGGCCAGTCGGCGTCGATCATGGCGAACCATGCGGTGTCGCGATTCTGGCCCTTTGCGACCATGTGCTGTCGGAAAATGCCTTCATAAACGAAGCCGAAACGCTCGGCTGCCCGCTTCGACGGCTCATTAAGGTTGTTGCACTTCCATTCGAAGCGGCGATAGCCGAGCGTGTCGAAGACGTAGGATGCGAACAGGTAGAGCGTTTCGGTCGTCACGCGGCTGCGGGCGATCGCAGGTCCCCACAGGATGCTGCCGATTTCGATGACGCCATGCGCGTTGTCGATGCGCATCAATGCCTGCCGGCCCTCGGCGCGTCCGGTCCGTTTGTCGATCGTCGCGAAGAAGAGCGGATCGGCGCTGGATGCGGCTTTCTCGAGCCAGGGCGAAAAGGCGGCGCGATCGGCCGGGGCATCCTCGAAAAGATAGCGAAAGCGATCTTCCGCGCCGGGTGCCCGGGCTGAGGCAAGGAGATCGTCGCCATGACGGACCGCCTCGAGCGGCTCGATCCTGACGTAGCGGCCGTCAAGGGGAATGCGCTCGGGGCGGGCGACGCCCTTCCAGTTCGTGAGATCCATATCAAAGTCCTTTGGTCATCAAATGTAGTTCAGCGAAGCCGGCCGGATTGTATCAGGTCCGCAAGGGATTGTGGCAGCTCCATTCCATCGGGCAAGCCGGGGGCGGACTGTGGTGATACCAGGCGGCTTTCGATGGGCAGAACGCCAGCCCAGACGGGATGATCCGCTTCGTCTTTATCGCCCGGCGGCCCATTGCGGATCTTGGCGGAGGCCTCGTCGATTTTCATCCGCATGACCGATGTCGCCTTGACCTCCTGCTTGGTCATCGATCTGAGGCTATCCCAGCGGCCGGGAAACAGGTCTTCGATCAGGCGGCGCAGTGCATCGGTCTTTTCCTCGACATCATCGACAAGACGGGCCGTGCCGAAAACCATGGCTGAGCGATAGTTGACGGAATGGTTGAAGGCCGAGCGGGCAAGCACATAGCCGTCGATGATGCTGCAGGTCAGACAGACCGGCATGTCTTCGGCGGCGCGCAGGAAGCGGCTGGCGGACGAGCCGTGCCAATAGACGTAATCGCCTTCGCGCCAATGCATGGTCGGCGTCACATAGGGCGCACCATTGATGACATAGCCGACATGACAGAGCGGGGCGGCATCCAGAATGGCATGGACATCGGCATGGGCGTGGCTGCCGCGCTTCGGGCTGCGCCGCACGCGGGTGCGCTCGGTGGTCGGGTAGGTGCCGGTATCAGGTGGATAGTGATCGGCCATGTCTTCCTCACAGATCGGGCGTTGATCTCTGCCAGCAAAGAGGTAGGCTATAAACAGCCAGTTTTTCGATTTTTAGCAGACCAGTTGAGGTTTCATGACAGCGGTGGCGCAGTGGCCGGCACTGGATCGGTCTTCGGGCGACCTGGAGGGGCAAGTCTACCGCTTGATGCGCGATCGTATCCTGCGTGGACAGATGCCGGCAGGGCAGCGCGTGCCGTCGACGCGGGTAATGGCCGTCTCGTTCGGCGTTGCGCGCTCGACCGTGGTCAACGCCTATGATCGGCTCAAGGCGGAAGGCTATCTTCACTCGACCTCTGGCGCGGCGACACGCGTCGCGGCATTCCCGAAGACGCCATTGTCGGGGCGGGCCGCACCACCGCCGCCAAATCTGCCGCGCGTTACGGAATTCAAAAGGGGAGGATTGTTCGAGCCGGGGGTGCCCGATGTCTCGACCTTTCCCCATGCCGCCTGGGCGCGCTGTCTCGGTGCTCGGGGCCGATCGCTGCGGGTGCATGATCTCAGCTACAGCGATCATGGCGGCGTTCGCGAGTTGCGCGAGGCTATACTCGAGCACATCTCGGCGACACGTGGCGTGGTCGCCCGTCCCGAGCAGATCGTGATCGTGCCATCGACGGGTGCCGCAATCGGGCTGCTAGCGAGCGTGTTGCTTCAGCCCAGTCATTCGGGCGACATCGTCTGGATGGAGGATCCCGGCTACGCCAGCGCGCAGGCGATCCTGCGGATGGCCGGGGCCAGCCTCGTGCCGGTGCCTTGTAATGCCGAGGGCATCGATATCGCGCAAGGGATCGGGCCATCGCCGCGACTGATCTATGTCACGCCCTCGCATCAATATCCGACCGGCGTGACCATGAGCCTGCCGCGTCGTCTTGCGTTGCTCGAATTCGCTCGCGCCAATGGCGCGATCGTGCTGGAAGACGATTACGACAGCGAGTTCCAGTATGCCTCGCGCCCTATTGCCGCCCTGCAGGGTATCGATCACGGTGAAGTGGTTGCTTATATCGGCACCTTTTCGAAGACTCTCGCGCCCGGTCTGCGCGTCGCTTACGCCGTCATTCCCACGCGGCTTCTGGCGGCGACCGAAGCGGCGCAACGGCTGAGAGGCGCCGTCGTGCCCGTTCATATCCAGGCCGCCCTGGCCGATTTCATGCGAGAGGGGCGATTTCGTGCGCATCTGCGGCACATGAACGGCATTTATGCCGAGCGCATGGCGGCGACCGTCGAAGGACTCAATCGTCATTGTGGTAATTGGCTGGAGGTTGCAGCGGGTGGTGGCGGGCTGCAGCTGGCAAGCTGGTTCCGCGATGCAAAGACCGATGATGTCGCCGTTGCGCGGATCATCAACGCTAATGGTTTCGCTGTTCGGCCGATATCGGCACTGTATCTGGGACCTGCTCGGCCCGGATTGCTGCTTGGTATTGCCCGCATGGAAGCGCAGGCAGCGGATGCGGCGGCGGCGAGGATTGCCAGGCTGCTTGAGATCATGCCCGTCAACGCCTGAGAAACATCGCCCGATATTCGCGCGGTGTCATGCCTTTCAGCGCTTTGAACTGCCTGTTGAAATTGGCGAGCGAGCTGTAGCCGATGGAATCGCTGATATGGTGGATGGCCTGATCCGTGGAAGAGAGGCGGGCGCAGGCATCGCCGATGCGCATGCGCATGAGGTAATCCGATATCGTCCCGCCGGTATGGCGGCGAAACATGCGGTGCAGGCCGGAGACGCTGAGCGCCGCGATATCGGCCAGCTCATCGAGGCTGATCGCGCGGGCATAGTGAAGATGCATGTGCGTGAGAATGCGGTCGATGCGCTCGCGGCTTTCCTTGAGATCCGGCGCCTGCGCCGGCGCGCTTGCGAGCGGCGTCGCGTGCCGGTCTTCCGCCACCCTCACCAGAATGCCGAGCAAAGCCAGAAGGCGCTCGACCGGCGGCTTTTCGAAAATGGTTTCGAAAGCGGAGCGGACGGCGGCCGAGGTCGTCTGCGAAAAGCGCAGGCCGTTATTTCCACGCTGCAGCATCGTTTCGATCGATCGGAATTCGACGGCGCCGCCTGTTATCTGCAATAGCCAGTCGCGATTGAACCAAAGTACCAAGGCGATATGCGGCTTTTCTTCCTCGATCTTGGCGCGTGAAACCCAGCTATGCGGCAGATTGGGGCCGATGAGAACGAGATCGCCGTCGTCATAGTCGCCACTATGATCGCCGATGAAGCGTTGCCCGATGGAATTCAGCGTCAGTGTCAGCTCGAATTCCGGATGGTGGTGCCATTGGAACGGAATGCAGTCGTCGAGCCTGCGGTTCAGCATGCTCCAGGATGCTTCCGGCGATCGAGGCAAAACTTCGAGATAGGGCCTCATGGGGCGTCCATAGCATAGCAGAAGCCAGAATAGTATCAGAATTGGCCAGAGCCAGGCAACATGAGCGCGAGCTTCGGCGCTACAAGTTTTCCGTCACCCGAAATCAAAAGGGGTAGCCAAGATGGAGGAAACTTATGCAGCCTGCCTTGAAACGAGACGCGCACCCGACCGCATCCGCGGTCACGACGCAATTGAAGGATATCCAGAAGACATTGCCGCTCAGGGTGCTGTCGAAGGACGATTGGCAGCATTGGATCACAAAGGGCTATGTGATCGTGCGTCAGGCTGTGCCGGCTGTCAATGTCGAGCGGCTTGCCGACCTCTTGTGGCGTTTTGACGAGAAGGACCCGAACGATCCCTCCACCTGGTATGCGCCGCAGCGGCGTGAGCACAAGATGAAAGAGCTCAACAATACCGGCATGCTGGAGATCTATAATCACCAGTATCTCTGGGACAACCGCATGGAAAAGCGGATCTACGATGTCTTCGTCGACATCTGGGATCGCGAGGATCTCTGGGTCACCATCGATCGTGCCAATCTCAATCCGCCGAAGAAGGTGAAAGGCAACCCGAACGGCTTCATTCACTGGGACGTCGATACTTCGATCCGGCCGCTGCCGATCGGCGTTCAGGGCGTTTTGAGCCTGAAGAAGCAGGATGGCGATGTCGGCGGATTTCAGTGCGTGCCTGAGCTCTTCGAGCATTTCGAGGAATGGGAAAAGACGCAGCCAGCCGATCGCGATCCGATGCATCCAGACATGACAGGGCTGTCGGTCGTCAACATCGACATGGAGCCGGGCGATCTGATGATATTCAACTCGCTGCTGGCGCACGGCGTCCGTCCCAACCATTCGGACAACCGCGTGCGCATGGCGCAGTACATCTCCATGCATCCGGCGGAATACAACAATGTTGCCGAGCGCGAAGAACGGATCCGTCTGTGGAGGGAACTGGATTCCCCGAAGCGCGACGCCTTTCCCGGCGACCCTCGCGAATGGGAAAAGCACAATGCGACGGCGGCCAAACTCACGCCGCTCGGTGAAAAGCTGTTGGGCTTCAAGGCTTGGTAAGGGCGGGAGGCTGACTTCCTGAAAAATCTCGAGCGGCCCAAAGCCGCTCGAAACGTTCATGGAGAAGTGGCGAGTTGCTGCGCCTTTGTCAGATCTCGTTCCAGCGGCGGATGACCGGCTCGGTCAGGTCGTGCTCATAGCCAAGCACGCTGATGCTCGTGGTATCGAGAACCAGATGCGCGCCACCTTCCGGCGGCAGGCCGACCCAGCGGGCGGCGAAGACGCGCAGGAAATGGGCGCTGGAGAAGATCAGGACGGAGCCGTTGATACCGCGAAGTTCGCCGATGATCCGGTCGGCACGCGCGCCGACATCGGCGGCAGATTCGCCGTTCGGGCAGCCGTCGCGGAAGACCTGCCAGCCGGGGCGTTCGGCAAGGATCGCTTTGGTGGTAATGCCTTCATAGGTACCATAATCCCACTCCGCCAAATCGTCCTTGACGACGCGGCGGTCGCCGAAGCCGGCCAGCGCGCAGGTATTTTGCGCCCGCTGCGACGGGCTCGACCAGACGGCGGCGAAATCGATTAGGGGTAGGCGACCGGCGATCTTGCGGGCGGCCTCTTCGCCAGCAGCGATTAGGGGAATATCGGTGCGGCCGGTGTGCCTGCCGGAAAGGCTCCACTCCGTCTGTCCGTGTCGTACCAGATAGACTTCGGGATAGGCGCTGCTCATGCCGTTTCTCCTTTGCATTTGCCGTGCGAAATTCTTCGCATCTGCGAAAGCGTCTGTCGAGAGCTAAAGCGGATTGGCAGCTGACCCGACAACCCTCTGCAAATCCAAGCGCTTGCAGAGGGTTGTGAATCTCATCGTTTCACGGCGCGACGGACGCTGTAGAGCAAAATGGCGAGGCAGCCGATCAGCAGCAGAACGCCACCCGCGAGCGGCGGCATGGCGAGAAACTCCACCGCTCCGGCAATGACGAGAATGAGGATGAGGCAGAGCGTGGCGAGACTGCCATCATCGATGAACATGCCGATAAGCTCGGACAGGGCGATGCGCAGGATGCTCATTGGGCTGCCTTTGATGTTGGGTTGCCGCGCATGGTGCGGATGATGGCGTAGGAGGCGAGCGAGACGATCGCGAAGATGGCGATCAGTGCGAGATCCTCGCCCGGCCAATGCGCGCCGATACCTTCACCGGTCCAGAAGATGCCAAAGCTTGTCAGCATGAGGCCAACGACGAATTTGAGGGTATTTTCGGGCACGGTAGCAAGCGGGCGATGCACCAGCAGCCCGATCAGCATGACGAGCACGAAGGCGGCGAGCGCGCCGAGGCCGGCATAGAGTGTCAGGCCATGCGCACCGCCGACGGCGATGACGATGAAGACCACTTCGACACCTTCAAGCAGCACGGCCTTGAAGGCGGCAAGGCCGGCGAGATAATCGGCACGGCGATCGGTTGATTGTGCTTGCAGGGCGGCGGTCTCCTTCGAGAAGGCCGCTTCCTCGTCGTGCAGGGCGATGACGCCGAGCGAGCGGAGAATGGCTTTGCGCAGCCAGCGCATGCCGAAGAGGATCAGCAGAACGCCGACGACGAATTGCAGGATTTCGATCGGGATCAGCGCCAGCAGCGGTCCGAAGATGAGAACGAGGGCCGCCAGCACGGCAAGCGCAAGCGCGGCGCCGGTCAGTGCCGGGCGCCAGCTTCGCGTGACGCCGACGGCAAGAACGATGGTGAAGGCCTCGACGACTTCGACAAAGGAGCCGAGGAAGGATGCCGTCACGGTGGAGAGAATGGGTGTGAGGCTGTTCATGAACTGATTCCCGAATGACGGTTAGGACTTTGAATTCGTGCGGTATTTTCCGGATTATTCTTCCTCATGTGCTAGATGAGCTCACGCATGAAGCACTCCGGCTTGGCGGTCTGGTTGCCATTCACTTGCGTTTCCTCGTGCCGCGCTTGCTCCATGTCTTGTCGATGGCGCCGCGCAGCTGGCTGAGCTGATCGAGGCTGTCGATGGCGGCATCCTTGCCCTTCGCGGCGAGCGCGACGATCAGGGCTTCGATCAGCACCATTGTGCCGCTATGCATGGCGAGATGGCCGGCATTGCCGCGCGGCACTGGCAGGACCTCAGCCACCTTGTCGGCCGTGAGCAGGCCGAGATCGTCGCTGATGAGGATGACTGGAACGCCATGTTTGCTCGCATGGTCGAGGATCACTTCGACTTCGCGATAGAGCGGCGCATAGGCCATAACCAGCACCGCATCCCCCTTGCCGATCCAGAGCAGGCGATCCGCAAGCACTATACCGGAGACCGAGAGCGCGTTGGTCGGCAGGCCGATGCGGTTGAACTGCAGGCTGGCATAATCCGCCATGGCGCCCGAGGGGCCGATGCCGAATACGTGACGTCGGGCTGCCTTGGCTAGAATATCGACACAGCGTTCGAAGCTTACGGCAAATTCCTCGCGTCGCAGAACATCCAAAGCCTGCTCGTGCATGCCGATGACATGGTGAAGCGCATTGCCGGCGTGGCTGCCCGTTTCAGCCAGCGTGCGTTGCATCCGCATTCCGGGTGACGGCGCTCCGGTCAGCTCCTCAAGCAGGGCGGCCCGCAGGGTCGAGAGGCTTTCGAAGCCGAGGGCGCGGGCGGTACGGACGACCGTCGCGTCGCTGGTGCCGGCGAGCTGCGCGATCTGGGCGGCTGAGTTCAGCAGCGCAGCTTGCTTCTGGTCGACGAAAAAGCGGGCGATGCGCTGCTCTGCGGGTGCGAGCGTCTCGATCACATCGAGAACGCGGTCTTCGAAAGTACGAGGTTTCTGCGTCGTTTCTGACATCGGATATCTTTTGTAGTGAATGCTACCGATTATATTATCTGTAGCATTTGCTGCAAAAGAATGACAGCGCAAACAAAGGGCGCTTCGCTGTATTGCAAAGCGGCCCTTTTTTAATCGCGTTGTAAGGCAAGCGCAGAGAGCTGGCTGCGGCTATTCCGCCAATGCCGCGCGCACCGCCGGGATCACCTTCCGGCCATAGAGTTCGATGCAGCGCAGCATCTTGTCATGGCCGAGTGCGCCGGCGCTGTATTTCAGCTGGAAGCGGCTGATGCCGAGCGTCTTGACCATAGGGGCGAGCTTGGCGGCGACCGTTTCCGGCGAACCGACATAGAGCGAACCCTTTTCGATCTCGTTGTCGAATTCCGAGCGCGTCATGGGTGGCCAGCCGCGCTCGCGGCCGATGCGGTCGCGCATAGCCTTGAAGCAGGGCCACAGCTCCTCGCGTGCCTGTTCGTCCGTTTCGGCGATATAGCCGGGCGAATGGATGCCGATCGGCTGCACCCGCTTGCCGAGCTGCTCATAGGCGCGGTGATAGAGGTCGACATAGGGCTGGAAGCGATAGGGGCTGCCACCGATGATCGCCAGCATCAGCGGCAGATCGTAGTGAGCGGCGCGCACCACCGATTCCGGGCTGCCGCCGACACCGATCCAGGTCTTCAGCTGGCCGCTTTCGATAGTCGGGAAGACCTTCTGGTTGCGCAGCGGCGGGCGGATGCTGCCCTCCCAGTTCACCGGCTCGTTTTTACGGAGCGCAGCGAACAGATCGAGCTTTTCCTCAAAGAGCTGCTCGTACTGCGACAGCTCGAAGCCGAACAGCGGGAAGGACTCCGTAAACGAGCCGCGGCCGAGAATGACTTCGGCACGGCCGTTCGAAACCGCGTTCAGGCTTGAGAAGCGCTGAAATACGCGGATCGGATCGTCCGAACTCAGTACCGTTACGGCCGAACCGAGGTGGATTTTCGATGTGCGGCTGGCAATAGCAGCCAGGATCGTCTCGGGCGAGGAGACCGCGAAATCCTCGCGATGATGCTCGCCGATGCCGAAGAAGTCTATTCCAAGCTGATCGGCAAGGACGCCTTCCTCGACGACATTGCGCAGCACCTGCGCATGCGGCAGCGGCGCGCCGTTGCCATCGAATGTGACGTCGCCGAAAGTATCCAGGCCGAATTCGACATTGTTTGTCGTCATGATTTTTCCTGTCATGTGTCGAAATGAGAATGTTGAGACAGCATGTAGTGTCGCTTCCGACCATCCACTACCCGGAAAGTTTCGGCTGAAATCTTCGAAGAATTCGATATGCCGATGGCAGCCGGCGACATTCGGCAACGCCGGCGTTGCGATCGGTGGTACTCACGCCAATATTAGCTTCGACGTCAGCCTAGTTGAATCAAGGACAAAACACATGGTCGCACTGAAAAAGATCAATCTTACCAAAGCTTTTGCAGCCTTCGACGAGACGTGGAGCCCGCGCGTCGGCGGCGACATCAACGATTTCCAGATCAAGCTCACCAAACTGGAAGGCGCATTCCATTGGCACCACCATGAGGAAGAGGACGAGCTGTTCCTCGTCGTCAAGGGAACGCTGCGCATGAAGCTGCGCGAGGAAAACGGCGGCGATATCGTCCTTGGCCCTGGCGAATACATCATCGTTCCGCATGGGGTAGAACATTGCCCGGTCGCCGAGCCGACCTGCGAAGTCGTGTTGTTCGAGCGCAATACGACGCTGAATACCGGCAATGTCGAAAACGAGCGGACGATTCGCGAGCCAAAGCGTCTTTGAGTAATGCGGCGATCCGGCGGCTCCTTCAGAAAAGAGGCCGCCGGACATCGCCTAGTCTATCATTTCAATGCCAGCTTGTTCGATGGTGTGCGGCAGGCGGCGAACACGTCGAGGCTCGGATCATAGACCTTCGTCGAGACGTCCATCATGCCGAGAACGCTGTGGAAGATGTTGTCGTGAGAGTAGGTGCCTTCGGCAGCGCGCTTTGCAAGGCAAACCATGTCGAAACCGGCGGCCTTGGCGAGGTCGTCAGCCATCCATACCAGCATCGGCACATGCGTCTGCTGTGAGGGTGCGATGATATAGGGCGTGCCGTGCAGATAGATGCCGTTTTCGCCGAGCGACTCGCCGTGGTCGGAGAAATAGAGCACGGAGCCGGATATCGAGTTTGAGCGCTGCTTCAGCTTGTCGATGACCATGGCGACAATGTGATCCGTGTAGAGGATCGTGTTGTCATAGGCGTTGGTGATTTCCTCCTGCGAGCAGGAGCTGAAGTCGTTGGAGCGGCAGTCCGGCTGAAACCGCCGGAATTCTTCCGGGTAGCGCTGATAGTAGGCGGGGCCGTGACTGCCGAGCTGGTGCAGCACCAGCACGCTATCGCCCTTCACCTTGTCCAGCCAGCCGTCAACCTTGTCTACGAGGATCTCGTCCTTGCATTCGCCGTCCTGGCAGAAGCGCGGATCGGCAGAGTGCGGCAGAAAGGTGTAGGAGACGCGATTAGTGACGTCGTAGCTGCCGGTGTCGTTGTCCAGCCAGGTCACATCGACCTTGGCATGGGTCAGGACATCGAGCAGGTTCTCCGTCTCAAGTCCCTTGCGATGGCTGTATTGCTGGCGCGTGTAGACCGAGAACAGGCAGGGTATGGAGGTGGCCGTCGCGGTACCGCAGCTGCTCGTATTCGGGAAATAGACGACGTTGCGCTTTGCCAGCTCCGGATTGGTCATCTTGGCATAGCCGCCAAGCGAGAAGTTCTGCGCACGCGCCGTTTCTCCGGCGACGATGATCGTGACGCGCGGCTTGCCGTTGTCGACGGCGCCGACTCTGCGGGCATCCGTGCCCAGTGGCTGGGCAACGACGTTTGCATTCCTTTGCGCATCGATGACGTACCGCACTGCGCTTGTGATCGGCATCACAGGATTAAGCGTATCCATCATGTCTCGATGAGCGCGGCCGATGCCGGCATAGGTCTTATAGAAGGTCGTTCCAGCGGCGACGAAGATCGCCGAGCAGGCGAGGATGACGGCGGTATTGTAGGCGAGCTTCTTGAGGATCGGACGATGGACGATCCGGACCCATGCAATGACAAGCGACGGCAAGACGCCCGTCAGCAAAACATAGGTGATGAAACGCGTCGTGATCAGATGGCCGCTTTCGGCACCTGTCGAAACGGCCGCATTGCGGATCATTTCCTTGTCGATGATGACGCCGAACTGGTCGTTGAACCAGGAAGATACCGAAGCTACCAGCACGAAGAAGATCAGGACCGGCTTCGTGACGTATTTAGCCGAGAAGAACGTGAAGAGCGCCATGATCGCCGCGGAGATACCAAGTACGAAGGCGGCAAAGGCGGCGGGCTCGGCGACGAAATAGCCGTAAGCCTTGGTCCAAAACATCCGGTTTGTCACAAGAAGTACATAAAGAGTGACTATGAAGCAAAGCGTGATGCTGCCGATGGCTGGCCGAAATATTTGTCGGCCAGATGGTGCATTTTCATTCGTCAATGGTCGTCTCCGAGGCATAGGCTATCGGCTGGGCGCCGGGAAGCCCCCTACTGCAAGGTGCGCTTCGGCCGTTAAAGCCGGCCACCATGGTCACCAATCCTGACATCTACCTGAACGATGGGCTCTTGGGCAGGGCTATTTAGGACCGGATTCCGATTAACTCCCGTTTTTACCGGCTTCACACCTGAGGTTCAGGTCGCCGTCAGAAATAGGCATCATAGCTGCGCGATTGCAATTGGGGATGCAATCGTGCGACTTCTACTGGTTGAAGACAATGCGCTTATAGGCAATGCCGTGCAGGATCATCTGCATGCGGACGGCTGGTCTGTAGACTGGTCCATAGATTTGGAATCCGCCAAGCTTGCCGTAGCGGCTGAAGCCCACGATGTGATGCTTCTCGATCTTCGATTGCCCGATGGAAGCGGCCTCGATCTGCTCAAGCTCATGGAAGCACGCGGGGATACGACCCCGGTTATCGTCATGTCTGCCTATGATCAGCTGTCCGATCAGATGACGGCCATGGATATCGGCGCCGTCGACTATCTGGTGAAGCCCTTTGCGCTGAGTGAGATGGCGGTTCGTGTCCGCAAGGCGGCGAAGCGCCGCCGTCTGATCCGCATGCGCAATGCCGGCTGAGCCGAGCCAGCTTCAGGATCAGGCCCGCGTTCCCGACCGCAGGAAATCGATGATTGTTATGGCTGCGGCAAAGAGCACCAAAGACAAGAGCCAGCCGAGCACCGCGTCGGACAGATAATGGGCTCCTGTCATCACGCGCATGACCGGCATCATGATCGAGATGATGGCGAGCGGGATACCCACGGAGAGGCGCAGCCGCGGCGGCAGAAGCAGTACAAGGCAAAGCAGCCAGCCGCCAGACGACGCTTCGCCCGAGACGAAGGAACAGTTTGCAAGACATCGACCGGCGAACGAACCTGCCTGAACGAAATCCAGCGAGCCGCCGAAGAGATCCGTGCTGCGCGGTCTTGGCCTACCGCCATAGGTTTTGAGCATCGCGTTCACGATGAGGCCGCAGCCGACGCCGAGCGATATCAGTGCGGCGATATACCGATCCGCTTTCAATGTCCGCCAGCCTGCGCCGTATTTGTACCAGGATAAAATCAGGGCGGCGAATAGGACAATAATAGCGATATATGGCAGGACGAGCGTCACGTCTCGCACGATCCGGAGGAGAGGGTTTTTGGCGAGGGCAAAGGTACCGCAGACGTTACCGACGGTGATGGCCGATGTGCAAGGCTCCGTCGTGAAGACGCTTTTAGCAACGGCGAGATCGATGCCCGGAAATCGATTGAAGACAAGCAGCAGCGCCCACCAGAGCACGAACAGCGCGACAGACACAAAAAAGTATCTGCTTACTGGGGCGTTCCGTTTTGTATAGGCAACGGAGTTTTCGTACATCTAAAAGTCTGCCGCCGAATGAACGTGTTGAGATGTATGCCCGTCCGCGTTGTTAAGCGTCAGGAAAACACAATCGAGCGACTATTACGACAAAAGCCTTAAACCAGGCTGAAAGGCAATGATCGGGAAGGCCTATCAAGGCCGCACAACCGCGCCGGATGAATGCGGCAAAGTGTTCGCGTTCCCTTTGTCCCGCGCGGCGATCTATTCGCCGGTCTTGAAATAAGCTTCCAGCCGGTAGCCGTCAGGATCGATGACGAAGGCGGCGTAGTAGAATTGGCTATAATCCGGCCTTATCCCCGGCTTGCCATTGTCTTCGCCACCATTGGCGATGCCCGCGGCATAGAATGCGTCGACGGCTGCCTGGCTCGGGGCGACGAAACAGAAATGCAGGCCGGAACCGCGATCGGCGGGAACGGGACGTTCCACCTCACTGACCCAGAATTGCGCGCGCTCCGCGCCATATCCGACCGTGCCGTCGAAGTTGGTGACGCGCTCATAGCCGAGGGGAGAAAGGGCCGCGTCATAAAATTTTTGCGCCCGCGCCAAGTCTTTGACGCCGATCGAAATATGGTCGAACATGGAAACAAGCTCCTGCCGTGTTGTCTGCGGAACTTTGCGGAAGGCCCGCTCCTGGGGAAGTGCCGGCTTTCGAAAGTCCGCGAGGTCGAATTGGCTCCACCATCTTGCAACGATTATGGGAAGTCAACAAAACGAAGGAAGGGATCGCAGGGTCGCTTGATCCAGAGGCTCGATCCAAAAGCGGTCGGGTGCCGCTGGTCCGCTTAGATAAAACGAATCGGGTGTCGAATTTACCGCCGTGCGGCTGCGTTCTGATTTTTTTGCAACGACTGTCGATTTCCAGAAAGCTGCTTCGTCGTCAATATGAGCGGGTTTAATGAGCGGCAATGGTGCCGGCACCTCGCTTCCGGAGGACACTTCCCATGCGTTTCATGTCTATCGTCACCTCTAGCGACCACATGCATCCGACGCCGGAGCTGTTGGAAGCCATGCACAAGCTCGCCGATCGGGAAATCAAGGCCGGCCGCATGATCGATACGGCGGGATTGATGCCGCTTGCGACGGGTGCCCGCGTCACGATCAAGGATCGCAAGCTGAGCGTAATCGACGGCCCCTTCGTCGAGGCCAAGGAGGTGGTCGGCGGCTATGCCATCTTCGAGCTGCAAAGCAAGGAGGAGGCCGTGGCGCTGGCGGTCGAGTTCATGCAACTGCACAAGGATTTCATGCCCGGCTGGGAAGGCACATGTGAAGTGCGCGCCTATTTCGAGCCAAATGCGGAGGGTATGTGCGACCCGCTCGCCGAAGCAAGGGCATGATGCTCTCGATCTGTCATGGGGGCAGGCGGTCTTGACGGCCGCCGGTGCCCATCAGGCGATCCTGGCCGTCTGGCGGATCGAACAACCGCGGCTCATTACCAGCTTGTCGCGACTGTTGCGCGACGTGCCGCTGGCTGAAGATCTGACACAGGAAGCGTTGATCGTTGCCTTGGAACGATGGCCGAAGACAGGCATCCCCGAGCGGCCTGGCGCATGGCTTATGACCACGGCCAAGCGCCGGGCGCTCGACCATTTGCGTCGGTGTCGGATGCTGGACCAGAAACACGAGATGATCGTTCGCGAGATGGAGGAGGAAGAGCAGATCATGCCCGATCTAGATACTCCTCTTGACGACGATATCGGCGATGAGATGCTGCGCTTGATCTTCACGGCATGCCATCCGCTGATCTCGCGCGAAGCGCGGGTGGCGCTTGCCCTGCGGATGATCTGCGGCCTGACGACCGAGGAAATCGCCCGGGCGTTTCTGGTGTCTGAGGCAACGATCGCGCAGCGCATTGTCCGCGCCAAGAAGACCTTGTCGGAATCCGGGCTTTCCTATGAGACGCCGCATGGCGAGGAGCTATCGCAGCGCCTCGCCTCGGTGCTGGAGGTCGTCTATCTGATCTTCAACGAGGGATATACGGCGGCGCGGGGCGAAAACTGGCTTCGGCTGCAATTGTGCAATGAGGCGCTACGGCTCGGGCGAATATTGACGTCGGTGGCGCCACAGGAGCCGGAGGCGCACGCCCTGCTGGCGCTGATGGAGCTGAATGCGTCCCGTTCGGCGGCCAGGACGGATGCCGACGGCAATCCCATCCTGCTACTCGATCAAAATCGCGACCGCTGGGATCGGCTGCAGATTCAACGCGGTCTGAAAGGGCTGATGCGGGTGCATGAACTCGGCGGTGCCGACGGGGCTTATGCCTTGCAAGCCGCGATCGTCGCCTGTCACGCAAGAGCGCGAACGGCCGATGAAACCGACTGGGGGCGGATTGCCCATCTCTATGCGGAACTTGCCTTGCTGGTTCCTTCCCCAATCGTCGAACTCAATCGCGCTGTCGCCGTCGGCATGGCTGAAGGTCCCGAGATCGCATTGGAGATCATCGATGGTCTCCGCGATGAGCCTGCTCTCAAGGATTATCATCTTCTGCCGAGCGTTCGAGGTGATCTTCTTCACAAGCTCGGTCGATACGACGAAGCGCGGCAAGCCTTCGAGACGGCAGCCGCGCTTGCTGAAAATCAGAGAGAGCGTGATTTCCTGATGCGCCGTGCCGCCGAAGCCTCCCGCGCCGAGGAGGATTGACCCGCCGGAGAGGCGGGTCATCTTCTTTTCACTATTCTGCAGCCTGATAATTTGCGGCCCTAGTGGCCGACGAACGCGGGCCGACGGCAGCAAGAAGCGTGATGCCGGCAGCGAGGATCGTCACGAAACCGATGCCGGCAATATAGGGGTTCCAGCCGAAGCTCGGAGCCGCACTGAAGACGGCTGATGCAGCCGCCAGGATGATGCCGCCGCCGATCTGGAAGGAGGCAAACAACATGCCCGAAGCCAGGCCGGATTCATCGTCGCCGACGTCGGAGAGGGCCGCAACCTGGATCGACGGATAGGTCATGGCATAGCCGACGCCGAGCAGAAGCTGCGAAATGGCGACGAGCACCATCGTGTCGATCTGGCCGGCCGACAGTACCCAGAAGAGATAGCTGATGGCCTGCAACCCCACGCCGAAGGTGATAAGCAGGGTCGTACCGCGATTCTGGCCGATCGTTGCAAAACGTGGTGCCAGGAACATCACGCAGGTGCCGCCGATGGCGAAAGCGAAGCCGGTGGCGAAGGCCGACCAGCCGACGACGGTCTGGTAATAGAGTGTCGCGATGAACTGGAAGCCGACATAGGCTCCCTGGTACAGCGCGGCGACGGCATTGGCATGGCTGAGCTTGGTGCGACGGAACATGGCAAGCGGCACCATCGGATCACGATGGCGCGACTCCACGACCAGGAACAACAGGATCAGGACCAGCGCGGCAAGGAGCGAGCCCCAGGTCGCGAAGGCCTGCCAGCCATCGGCGGCGGCATTGGTGACGCCGAAGACGAAGAGCAGCAGGCCGGGGGTGATCGTTAGGGCGCCGGCCCAGTCGAAGCGAGCGCGTGGGCCGCTGCGCTTATAGTCGGCGGGCAGGACGAGCGGGGCGACAATCAAAGCCAGGATGGCGATGGGAGCCCCCATGACGAGGGTCGCGCGCCAGCTGATGAGCGTTGCCGCTCCACCCAGCACCATGCCGAGCACGAAGCCGGCCGCACCGGTGGATGAGAAGACGCCGAGCGCCTTGGCGCGGGCATTGCCTTCGCCGAAGACGGAGAGAAGGAGGGCAAGCGCTGCAGGCGCGGTGAAGGCGGCGGCAATGCCCTTGATCAGACGGGCGGCGATCAGGGTCGGCGCACTGTCGACGAAACCGCCGGCAATGCTGGCGGCGGCAAACACGCCAAGCGACCAAAGGAAGACGCGGCGGTGGCCGAAGAGATCGGCAACGCGGCCGCCGAGCAGCAGAAAGCCGCCATAGCCGAGCACATAGGCGCTGACGGCCCATTGCAGCGAGGTCGCCTGCATGCCGAGCTCTTTCTGGATTGCGGGCAGGGCCACGCCAATGGTGGAGACGTCCATGGCGTCGAGGAAATTGGCGGCGCATAACAGCAGCAACGCCAATCCCGCCCCGCTTCGGGTTTGGGAAGAAGTCATCGGGATCGTTCCTTTCTAGGCTGCCGGTTCTTGGGAGGGTGAAAGCGGCAGGGAACGAGAAAATGTACATCTTCAAACCCTATTGCAAATTGATAGTAACCATGTCAGGTATTACTGGCGATGATGAATGATGCGACGCTTCGAAAAATCGATCTCAATCTGCTGCTCGCTTTCTCCGTGCTGATGCAGGAGCGGAATGTGAGCCGTGCGGCCGAGCGGCTGCTGCTCGGACAGCCTGGTCTTTCCGCCGCGCTCCGCCGTCTGCGCGAGACGTTGGATGATGAATTGTTCGTGCGCGTCGGGCGCGGCTTGCAGCCGACGCCGCGGGCGCTATCCATCGCGCCGGCGATCGAGGATGCGCTGTCCGGCATCGAGCGCGCCATCCGCCCGCCGGCAGCCTTCGACCCGGAAAACTGGCACGGCGAGTTCCGCATCGGGCTTTGCGATAATCTCGAATCCTCCTTCTTTGGGCCGCTGGCGGCGCGGCTGCGCGAGCTCGCGCCGAATGCCCGGCTGACCAGCATTGCCTTCGACCGGCGGGATGCCGTGCGGCTGCTGGACGAGGGCGCCATTGAATTCAGCATCTCCGTGCATGACGAACCGGCTTCTTGGCATGTTCGCGCGCCGCTGTTCCAACAGGCGTCCCTCTGCATCTACGATGGCGGGCATCTCAAATGTGCGACGCCGCTGAGCCTGAAGCATTTCGCCAGCGCGCCACATGTGACCGTTTCTGTTGAGGGCGCCATATCTACGGGAGTCGACGTCGCTCTCGCGCGCCTCGGCCATCGCCGGCAGGTCGTGGCAACGGTCCCCCGCTTTTCCGCATTGCCGTCGACGCTCCGGGCCATTCCAGCCATTGCGACGGTTCCCGAAGCGATTGCCCGCTGTATGGCGCAGCTGCACGACCTGACGATTTCGGAGCCGCCATTCGAGCTGCCGGCCGATCCGGTGACGATGCTCTATCGCCGCGTCGATCAGGCCGACAGCCGCTCGGTGTGGTTCCGCCGCCTGTTCGTGCAAGTGGTCACGGAAGCGCTTGAGGCGAGCGGGTGTCGCATGGGTGTTTCCACGGATGCCTGCTGCTACGATCCGCCTGAACTCGCAGAAGCTGTTTGACCCTTCGAGTAGAGGCATCATGATCCGTCGTACCTCACGTCTTTCCCTGCGGATGCCGGAAGAGCGGGATCTCGACTTCGTCACAGCTTTGTTTGCGCGGCCGGAACTGGTCGCCCACAGGCCGGATCCTAGACCGGATTCTCCCGAAGAGAGTGCCCGGCGTCTCGCTCGGGATCAGGCGCACTGGCGCGTGAACGGCTTCGGGCGCTGGGCGATCGAAACGGAAGGACGGCTGATCGGTTTTGGCGGCGTTACCGTCTCGACGGAACTCGAGGGGCTCAATCTCTCCTATCATCTGCACCCCGATTATTGGGGAAGCGGCTATGCGACGGAATTGGTGACGGAGGCATTGGCCTTCGCCTGCCATGATCTGCAGGCGAAACGCGTTATCGGGCTGGTGCGGCCCGTCAACGTTGCCTCCCGGCGCGTTCTGGAAAAATGCGGCTTCGGCTTCGAGCGGGAGGTCATGCTGCATGGCGCTCCGACTCATCTCCTGTCCTTCAAGTTACCGGTGGCAAGCGACGGCGAACAGGGCTAGCCGTCCGGATAGGGCATGCCATCCTTATGCACGAAACGGCCGTCCGTGCTGGAGCTCATCATGTCGACGTCCGAGCAGGTGATGAGATCGGTCGGGGAGCGCGTGCCGGCCTCGAGATAGATTGCCGTGCTATTCGATTTGTTGATCATATGATGGCCGTTGCCGGAGCCCTTCGGGAAGGCCGCGCAATCGCCGGCGCGCAGCACCGTCTCGCCCTCGTCCTCGATCAGCGTCAGCTCGCCTTCCAGCACGTAGACGAATTCATCCTCCTCCAAATGCCAATGCCGCTGGCTCGACCAGTTGCCCGGCGGCAGCCGCATCAGATTGACGCCCAAATCCTTGAGGCCGCCGGCATCGCCCAGTCGCTGCCTGACGCGCTCGGTGGAGTGATCATTGAAAGGAGCGGGATAACGCGTGCCCTTGATTTCCGGCACGGCTGCAACATCGATCTTCGGCATGATGATCCTGCCTGCGATTTGCCATGGATGGATATGCTGCTTGTGTGGTTTCAAGTCTAGCAAGACTCATCGCAGTTAGTCCAGCAATGTATCTCGTAGAGCATGGCTAATCAGGCTTGGTTGCCTGCTTTGTCACCCAGTTGTCACCTGGTTGTCATCGTTCATACACATGTGCGTCGTTTGAGCAACACGCCATATGTAGGTGCTGTCACATATGTTGGGAGCCTTCTTAAATCCTTGTAAAAGCAAAATAGTAAATGCAGCTTACTATCCGGAAGCGAGGCCTTGTGCTTCGAGTTAGGCACTGGAACTTGATGTCGAGCACCCCCAGGTTCGTATCTCGCGCAAGTTCGTTTGAAGGATGGAGTTAGCATGAACATCAAGAGCTTGCTTATCGGATCTGCTGCTGCCTTCTGCGTCGTATCTGGCGCGCATGCGGCTGACGCTATCGTCGCCGCCGAACCGGAGCCGCTGGAATATGTGCGCATCTGTGACGCGTTCGGCGCCGGTTACTTTTTCATCCCTGGCACCGAGACCTGCCTGCGCGTCGGCGGCAAGGTCCGCACCGAAGGCCAGTGGAAGGATCCTTACAATCGCGACAGCAACTTTGGTACCAAGTGGCATACCCGCGCCGAACTCAACCTCAATACCGCGACGGACACCGAATACGGTCCGCTGAAGACCGAGACCATCGTGCGTTGGGATTGGAACGATGGCGGCTCGACCGGCACGAACTTGCTTTGGGCCTATATTACCCTCGGCGGCTTCACCGTCGGTAAGACCGATTCTCAGTACAACCAGTTCGTCGGCTATGCCGGCGACGTGATCCAGGACGACGTCATCTATGACGGTCCGTACGAATTGAACCAGCTGACCTACAACTACGACAGCGGCACGGGCTTCACGGGCGTCATCTCGCTCGAAGACAGCAATTCCGGAACCACCACCAGCGCCTATGGCGGCAGCTGGCAGCTTTCGAAGGCTGATCACTACGCTCCGAACGTTGTCGCCGGTCTGGGCTACAAGGCCGGCGCCTGGCAGTTCCGCGTGGTCGGCGGTTATGATTCCATTGTCGAGGAAGGTGCCATTAAGGCGCGTATCGATGCCGATTTCGGCGTCTTCTCGGCCTTCCTGATGGGTGGCTGGAATACCGATGGCGACAAGCTCAACCAGTATGCCGGTTCGAACCAGAACGTCTCGGCCTGCACGACATCCGATGGCGTCGTTCACGGCGCGGATTGTGGTTGGGGTGATTGGGCCGTCTGGGGCGGCGTCGGCGTTCCGATCGACGACAAGCTGAAGTGGAACGTTCAGCTTGCCTATACCGACTCCAAGATCTTCGAAGCGACCACGAACGTCAAGTTCAACCCGGTCAAGAACCTGCTGGTCGAGCCAGAGTTCACCTACGTTCACTATGATCTGCCGAGCGACGATACCTTCTCAGGTATCCTGCGTTTCGAACGGACCTTCTGAGGCTTTTGGCCCAGCTGATCTTCACAGAATGAGGCCCGGTCTTCCTATCGGGCCCTATCTATCTTGACGGACGATTTCTAAATCTCCGTCAGCATCGCATCCTGCCGACAGGCGCCATGCGATGCATGGTGACCTCCAGCGCAGACGTATCCAGACGGGCGCCAGGTCATCCTTGGCAGTGGTCAAACAGCCGATAAGGGAAGTCGGTTCACTGTCACAAATCCAATGCTAATCAACGACTATCTCATTTTCGATAGCGCCCTTCGGCGCGACCAAAGGAAGCCCCATGAAGACGATCATCATACTTGCCGCAATTGGAATGTTCTCCACGAACGCGATGGCCATGTCGGCCTATAATTCCAAGTCGATGACCTGTGCCGCCGTGCATGAAAAGATGGCCCAGGAAGGCTCGATCGTGCTGAGATATCCCTCACACCATCCGGGCTTGATGATGTACAGCCGGACGGTATCGAATTCGATGGCTTGCCTGGGGCAGGGTGCCATGGCCAGCGCCAGCGTGCCTACCAGCGACGATCCCAGCTGCAAGATCAAGACCTGCAGCTTTGCGACCGGCAAGGGGCCGAATAAGAATCATTGAGGTGGTGGTGCGGAGCCATGTGGCGGGAGCTCTATCCCGCCGCGTGATTGCACTGTTGGATCGTCTTCATTCAGATATCAGGCCAGCTTGCTGTTCGTCCGCGAACAGCTCATTCAAGCGCTCCTTGGGCATGCTTAAGAAGAGTCCTTCCCACCACATAAGCGTGGATTCCAAACACTGATTTTATTAATGTTTCCCGAAATTCGTGCGTCTAAATGCGGATTCTGGCGCCATAAGTTCGGACTATTCAAACAGGATCATCCATAAACGTGGATTCAAGAATCACGACCCGAGTATCTGCTTGAACCCGATTGCGTTGGCACGGCGGATCAATTGAATCATGCTATCGAAGATCATCTACAAGAGGCCCGTGTACGAGCGATGCCGGGAGAACATCCTGATCTGCACACGGAATGCGCGATCCTGTGGAGGCTCGACAACGAACCGGCAATTGCATTGGACGCTGTGAAATATCCGTGTACGCTCAAACAATATCCGACGAAGGTGGGCGACATATGAGACTGACAAAGTTCCGAATTTTGAACTACCGCAACATCATGGACTCGAGCTGGGTCACGACTACAGACGTCACCGCGTTCGTCGGCCAGAACGAGGCAGGTAAGAGTAATCTTTTTGAGGCACTTTACTGCCTGAATCCTTACGTCGATGGCGCGGCCTACAACGACGCCGAGGATTGGCCTGTCGACAATTGGAAAGGTCGCAAGGACGCCAAAGGCAAGAGGGTTTGTGAAGCCTTCTTCAGCCTGACGTCCGAGGACATTCAGTCCCTGTTTGCAGCCGCGCATACTCCGGAAAAATCCGCTGAAACGGAGACAGAACCAACCATTGCCAAACCCTTGACGCTTCCGGCTTCCTTAGATCTGTTCGCCTGCAGGAACTACGGACAGCCCACTCTCTTCGTTGTAGTCGGAGCCGATGAACTGGGTCTCGATGTCACGAAAGTGTCTGCATGGGCAAAGGCTCATCTTCCGAAATTCGTGCTTATCCATGACTACAATTTTTCTGGAACGCAGGTCGAACTCGATCAACTCAAGCAGCGGTGGGATGCTGTCGGAAGGTCGAACCGACATCTCCTGTCGACAGAGGATCAAACCATACTGATCGTGCTCGATCTCGCCCAGATCGACATAGACGACTTCGTGCAGAAGGGAACCTCGGCAGACGGCCGGACCATCAGGCAGTTCGACAAGCGTGCCGCGTCCGCCTATCTGACGCAGCAGTTTCAGCGCCTATGGACGCAGAAGAAGGTTAAGTTCGATATTGATATCGACGGTCCCACGCTAAACATCTTCGCCGAGGATGAATCCATCGGGTTCCCTGTCAGGATGCATCGACGCTCCACCGGTTTTCGTTGGTACGTGTCTTTCGCTTGGAAGTTCACGCATGCCAGCGATGGCGAGTTCGAGAACTGCATACTCCTGCTGGAGGAGCCAGGTGTCCACCTACATTACAGCGGCCAGCGAGATCTCCTGAAAGTGTTCGATGATCTGGCCGAAAAGAACACCATCCTTTACACGACCCATCTTGCCTCAATGGTGGATCAGGCAAACCCAGAGAGAGTGCGTATCGTAGAGACTCAGGACAACCATCTCGCGATCAATCATGGCGTCGTCAGTGCGCAAGCCGCTCCTATGGCTGTCATCGAAGCATCGCTCGGTCTTACGGCCGATCTTGCTGGGATGCTTGGAAATCGCAAGGTGCTAATCGTTGAGGGTGGAACCGACGCGCTCATCCTGAACAAGTTGTCGAGCATCCTGTCTGCGGGCGGGAAGACAGGACTTTCAGAACAGGTCTATATGTGGCCCGCGGCCACGTCGACGAAGGCACCGATGTATGCTGCTTTCGCCATTGGTCAGAGGTGGAATGCTGGGGTGTTGCTGGATAGCGATGAAGCCGGTCTGAGCGCGAAGAAGAAGATCTCGGAGATGGGTCTGAAAGAACTCGCTTCCAATGAGGGCTATGATTTCCGCGTAATGATGCTGGGAGAAGCTTCAGGCATCAAAAAGACGGATGTCGCGATAGAAGACCTCTTTCCCGACGATTTCTTCAGAGAATGCGTCAATCGAGCTTATGGCCTCGGCATAAGGGATGGGGACTTGCCGGTTGACGGGTCGACCTTGATTTCCAAGAGAGTAGAAAAAGTCCTATCTTCACGATACGGCAAGACGCTCGACAAGAAGCTTGTTCTTGGCGAGATGTTAAAAGTGTTTGATATCTGGAAGACGGTTGCCGATCTTCCTGCGGAGACCGTTGCTGCTGCAGAAAAGCTCTTCAAAGCGATAAACGCGGCATTCTCCGCCACGTGAGTTTCGTTGTAATGGCAATGCCGGCGTCAGAGCATCCTGACGGCGTCATCGCCGGTCAGGCCGTCGGCATCAAACAGGTTGAAGACCATATCTGGCTTACAAGCTTTATGGATTACGATCTGGGATACTTCGATGATGAGACATGCAGGCTTGAACCCTTGCTGAACCCCTTCGGTCCAAAAGTGTTACCTATGTCTCAGGAATAAAACGTAACCTATGTGTCCACAACGGACCCCGAGAACAAATGGCGCACCCGACAGGATTCGAACCTGTGACCTTTGGAATCGGAATCCAACACTCTATCCAGCTGAGCTACGGGTGCATGCCTTGGCGGTTTTGAATCGCCTGTCCGATGGCTGGTTCTTAGCCTAGGAAGCGCTTGGCTTCAATCGGGAAAATTCAGGAAAGCGTGAGATCGGACATTTTGGTGGGGAGGCCGCGGGCTTTTGACGCGCGGCCTCGGTTTCGGTGGCCGGATCGCTTATTCCTTCATGGCGCCGGGGCCGGGGGTGGCCTTTGGCGGCACCTTGCCGAGGATGATCATGCCGAGAACTTCGTCCTTGGTGACATCTTCGGTGCGGGCGTGGCCGACGACCTGGCCGTTTTTCATGACCGACACGCGGTCGGCAAGGTCGAAGACATCGTGGATGTCGTGGCTGATGAGGAAGATGCCGATGCCCTCCTTCTTCAACTGCTTGATCAGTTCGCCGACCTGCGCTGTCTCCTGCGGGCCGAGTGCCGCGGTCGGCTCGTCCATGATCAGGATTCGGGCATCGAAGAGGATGGCGCGGGCGATCGCGACCGACTGGCGCTGGCCGCCGGAGAGCGCCTTCACCGGCTCCTTGAAGCGCTTGAAGTTGGGGTTGAGGCGCCCCATCACTTCGCGGGCCTTGGCCTCCATCGCGACATCGTCGAGCGTGCCCCAGCGGGTCTGCAGCTCGCGGCCGAGATAGAGGTTGGCGGCAGCATCGACATTGTCGGCGACGGCGAGCGTCTGATAGATCGTCTCGATGCCGTATTTCTTGGCGTCGCGCGGGCTGCGAATATCGGCTGGCTCGCCGTTGATCAGGATATCGCCGCTGTCGCGCTTGTAGGCGCCCGAAAGGATCTTGATCAGCGTCGACTTGCCGGCGCCGTTATGGCCGAGGAGCGCTACGACTTCGCCGGGGTAGAGATCGACCGAGGCGTTGTCGACCGCGTGGATGCCGCCGAAGGAGATGGAAATGTTCTTCATTTCCACAAGCGGAGTGGTTTGATCCGTCATGGTTCAGAATTCCTTTTACTTGGCGCGCGAGCGATAGACGATGTCGAGCCAGACGGCGATGACGAGCACGACGCCGACCACGACGTTCTGGATCGGCGTATCGACATTGGCGAGCCCCATGCCCGATTGCAGCGACTGCATGACGAGGGCGCCGAGCATGGCGCCGGCGATGGTGCCGCTGCCGCCGGCAAGCGACGTGCCGCCGATGACGGCCGCGGCGATGGTGAAGAGTTCGTAGGTCGTCCCTTGCGAATTGGCGGCGGCGTTCAGGCGGGCGGTGGAGATAGCGGCGGCGACCGCCGCAAGCAAGCCCATCAGCCCGAAGATGCGCACCGTCACCCAGCGAGTCTTGATGCCCGCGAGCTCGGCTGCCTCCGGATTGCCGCCGATCGCGAAGACGTAGCGGCCGAAGCGCAGTCGGGTGGCGATGAAGGTCATGACAATGCCGATGCCGACGGCGATCAGCACGGGCACGGCGATGCCGTAGGGGATATCGAGGCCGGTCTCGGGCCAGGTAATATTGTGTTCGGTCGCGTATTTCTTCGCGATGCCGACCGGCCAGTAGTAGATGTTGAACACATAGATGGTGCCGAGGACCAGAACCGAGCCGAGGATGGCGAGGAAATATTCGGCCCAGAGCGGGCGGCGCGGGAAGTTGAAGCGCTTGCGCTGATGCCGCCCGCCGATAATGCCGAGCACGATGAAGACACAGGCGAGCACACCGAGTATCCAGCTCCAGGTGGCGCCGATCGAGCCTTCGGCACCGCCGCCCATGATGCGGAAAGTCGCATCGAGCGGGGCGACCGTCTGGCCGCTGGTGACATACCAGGCAAGGCCACGCCAGGCGAGGAAGCCGCCGAGGGTGACGATGAAGGAGGGGACATTGAAGAAAGCGATGATCACGCCCTGGAAGGTGCCGAGCAGCGTGCCGACTGCGAGGCCGCAGACCAGGGTAATCGCCCAGGTCCAGGAACTGTCGAAGCCGAGATAGGTCGGCAGATATTTTGCCTGTATGACGCCCATCACCATGGCGACGAAACCGAGCAGCGAGCCGACGGAAAGATCGATGTTGCGGGTGACGATGACGAGCACCATGCCGGTGGCGAGCACGGCGATTTCGCAGGTCTGTACGGAAAGGTTCCAGAGATTTCGAGGCGTCAGGAACAGCCCGCCGGTATAAAGATCGAAGCCGATCCAGATGACCAGCAGTGCGCCGACCATACCGAGCAGGCGGGTATCGATTTCGGTTGCACGCAGGAAGCGCGTGATGGCGCCTTCTTCTGCATTGCGCGGACCGCTCGATGTTGTGGAATGTGTCATGTCGGCCATCGCTTTGCCGTTCTCCCACTTGTTGGGCGCAGGCCCGCGAATGCTCTTTCTCGATCGCTGGGCAGTATCCGCGCTGGTCACAATAGACGTCATCGCTCGCCCATCCGGTTCTCCCGGGTCCACGACCGCCATCCGGCAGGCCGATCGGATATGCGATGACGCAACACATGCGGGAGGCCTTCATTCCCATTCTGGGCTTGGTTGCGGGCCTCTCATCCGCATTCGACGCCGCAATGGAGAGCCCCTTGCGGCGTCGGCATTATCTTCGGGTCAGCCCGTCAAGCCGGGTGCTTATTTGCAGGCAGCGACACTGCCGGCCTTGACGCCCTGGCAGGCTTCAGCCTTGGAGATCCAGCCTGCGTCGATGACGACGTTCAGGTTGTCCTTGGTGATCGGGATCGGGGTCAGGAAGACCGACTTCATGGCGACGTGTTTCGGGCCGCCGTTGAAGGTCTGAACGCCTTCGATCTGGTCCTGGGTCTTGCCGCCGGCAAGAGCGAGGGCGATTTCAGCGGCGCGCTTGCCGAGTTCGCGCGAGTCCTTCCAGACCGAAACGGTCTGCGTGCCGAGCGCGATGCGGTTCAGAGCGGCCTTGTCGGCATCCTGGCCGGAAACCGGCACGGAGCCTGCGAGCCCCTGGGCGTCGAGGGCAGCAACTGCGCCGCCGGCGGTGCCGTCGTTGGAGGCGACGACCGCGTCAACCTTGTTGTTGTTGGCGGTCAGGAACTGCTCCATGTTGCGCTGCGCGTTCTGCGGCAGCCAGCCGTCCGTATAGGCTTCGCCGACGTTCTTGATCTTGCCGGCGTCGATGGCGGACTTCAGCACTTCGATCTGGCCGGAGAACAGGAAGTCGGCGTTCGGGTCGGACGACGAACCCTTGATGAAGACATAGTTGCCTTCCGGCTTTGCCTTCAGCACTTCGCGAGCCTGCATACGGCCCACTTCCTTGTTGTCGAAGGTGATGTAGAAGGCTGCCGGATTTTCGATCAGGCGGTCATAGCCGACAACCGGAATGCCTTCGTCGGCGGCCTTTTCAACGGCCGGGCCGATGGCATCGGAATCCTGGGCGAGAATGATGAGGGCGTTGGCACCTTGCGAAATCAGCGACTCGACATCGGTCAGCTGCTTGGAAGCGGACGACTGGGCGTCGGCGGAAATATACTTGGCGCCGGCGGCTGCAAGCGCTTTCTTGATGGCTGCTTCATCCGTCTTCCAACGCTCTTCCTGGAAGTTCGACCAGGAAACGCCGACGACGAGATCCTTGGCGAAGGCAGTGGTCTGCATGGTCAAAACGATGGCCGCGCCCGCAGCCAGCTTGATGAAAGCTTTCATGTGATCCTCCCGAGTGAATGCGACCGCACGTATCCTGAACTCCCGTCGGCCGCGGCGAAAATGCTGACAAGAAAAGCTTTGGACTTTTTTCTCGACAGTCGAGAAATTTAGTGTCAGAGATTTTTTCAGCTGTCAACACCCGCACTACCAGGTTTCATCGGTCATCCGAAAAAGCTATCACGGGCTGCGGAGGAGGAGGGTTGAATGAGCAGGGAGTTCGCCAATGCTGGCCAAATCGAGCACCGAATTGGTCCGTCAAAAGAACAGCGCTTTGGTCCTGTCGGCGCTGCGCCGGCATGGCCCGCTTGCCCATACCGAGCTTTCTGATTTCACGAAGCTCTCCTCCGCGACCGTATCGGTCATCACGGCGGATCTCGAGCGGGCGCAGATCATCGAAAAGGCGGAGCAACAGGCGGCCGGCGGCCGCGGGCGGCCGCGCGTCCTGTTTTCGCAACGGCGCGATTGCGGCTATCTGATCGTCGTCGTCATCTCGTCGGATGCCGTGCAATATTCGCTCGTCGATTATACCGGTCGGCTGATCGACCGCTTTACCGAGGACAGGCAGCAGAACGCTACGGGTGTCGAGAGTTTCGTGGCCGGATTGCGCGATGCCCTAAACCGGATCGTCACCCGCTCGCAATTATCGCGCGAAAAGGTGCTGATGATCTCGATCAGCAGCAAGGGGCTCGTCGGTGCTTCGGAGCCAGTGCTGCGCTGGTCTCCGATCTTCGGGCGTGACGAGATCGATTTCGCTGCCGTGCTTCGCGACGAGTGGTCGGCGCAGATCATTCTCGGCAACGAGACTTTGCTGGTGGCTGCCGCGCTCGGGCGGCAGGAAGAAATCGATACGCGCGGTGATTTTCGCGCAATGGCGGCGCTATCGCTCGGCCATAGCATCGGGCTTGGTATCGTACGCCGAGACCATGAAGGCCATCACCAGATATCGGCACCGAATTTCGGGCATATGATGCATGTGCCCGGCGGCGGCCTTTGCCGCTGCGGCGCGCGGGGATGTATCGAGGCGTATGCCGGTTTCTACGCCATGCTGCGCACGGCCTTCGATGTGCCGCTCGATACGATCCCGGCGAAGTTCGTGCCGATCGCCGAGCTCGACAAGATCGCCGCGAGCGCGCGCCACGGGGGGCGCCGCAATGTACTGGCCTTTCGCCAGGCCGGCCTGGCGCTCGGCAACGGCCTTTCGCGTGTCTTGAGCCTGCACGAGCGAATGCCGATCGTCATCACAGGGCCGGGCGTACGCTACTATGATCTGCTGATCGAGGGCATAACCGAAGGTTTGGCGGAATCGCATGTCGTGCGCATGGAGGGTATGCCGGAGCTGCGAGTCATCGTCGACGAGCCAACGCTCGTCTTCGAAGGGCATCTGGACCGCGCATTCTCGATCATCGACAATGATATCGTGAAGAGGGGAGGCTCGATCGTGGAGCTGCGCGACCAAGCGGGCTGAGAGGCGTGAGGACAGGGCAGGGCTTAGCAATGCGCTTGGCCGTAGGGGTCGTCATCTTAATCAATCTGCCAGGCCTAAAGGCTGTTCGTCTTCGCGGACCTGAAGGATACGGTCGATCAGCCCCCATTCGAGAGCTTCTTCCGCCGTCATGAAGTGGTCGCGGTCCATGGCGCGTTCGAACTCTTCATAGGAGCGGCCGCAATGCTCGGCATAGAGTCGCGTCATGCGATGCTTCGTTCGCCTCATTTCTTCCGCGTGGATAAAGATGTCCGATGCTTGTCCCTGGAAACCGCCCAATGGCTGGTGAATATGGATGCTGGCATTTGGAAGCGCGGAGCGCTCACCCGGCTGGCCTGACATCAAGAGGAAAGAGCCCATCGAACGAGCGGTTCCCATGCATAGCGTATGCACCGGCGCGCGGATGTAACGCATGGTGTCATACATTGCGAGACCGCTGGTCACGACGCCACCGGGCGAATTGATGTAGAGATGGATCGGTCTCTTGGGATTTTCGGCTTCGAGAAACAGCAGTTGCGCGCAGACGAGAGCTGAGACGTCGTCGTTGACCTCACCATTCAGGAAGATGATTCTCTCGCGCAGCAGGCGGGAATAGATGTCGAAAGATCGCTCCCCTCTGCTGGACTGTTCGACGACCATAGGGACGAGTTGCATCGCTTCGCGCATCGGCGAACTCCAATGTTCTTGAAATTGTTGATCTATTCAGAGCGTCAGGCGGCGCGCATGACGGTCAGGCCGTTATTGTTTGCTGCAGCTCTTTCCGTTTCGCGAATCCGAACGTCATCGAGCTCGTGGATGATCCGCAGGCTGGTGCCACCGCTTGCGTTTGAAGATATTCTGAAAGTCACGGTGCTTTCGAGGAAGGGCGGTGCGTCGTCTCGCAGCCTGTAGCTGACTTCCTTGCCGGGCGTGACCGATATCGCCTCGGGATTGGCCAAGGCCTCCTGCGGCAGCCAGTTTTGGCGAAGCTCAGGGGTGCTGATTGCACGCCAGACTTTCTGCGGCGGTTCGTCGAGCTGGTATTCCAGCTCGATGCCGTTCTTTCGCTCAGGGATCTCGGGATTGTTCATTGATCCATATCCTTCAGCAACACCTTGAGAGCTTCGATGCGGGCGGGCCAGTATGCGCGGTATTTCGCCAGCCATTGGGCGATGAGGGCAAGCCCCTCCGGATCGACTTCGTAATTCACGAAACGCCCCTGTCGTTCTTCCCTGACCAGCCCGGCGCTTCGCAGAACCGCGAGATGCTGGGACATGGCCGGCTGGCTGATGTCGATACCTTCACGCAGGGCGCTGGCATTCATGCCGCCCGTCGCCAGCTTCTCGAAGATGGCGCGGCGGGTCGGATCGGCCAAAGCCCGGAATATCTCATTCTCTATCATGTCGAACAAATAAGCATGGACTTATGTGATTCGCAAGAGGTTCCATCCAGGTCTCTATGGAGTTCCGGATCGCGCCAAAGAAAAAGTCCGCCGCGAATGGAAATCGCGGGGGACTTTTGGGAGGATCACATTCCTTGCGGAATGGAGACGGCTCAGTCGATCTTTACCAGACGGCCTTCCTTGACCGACTGCAGGGCAGCATCCGCCAGCTTCAGCGCGGCAAGACCATCGGCACCCGATGGTGTGATGGTGGTGCCTTTTTCGATCGCGGCGATGAAGCTTGCGATCTCGTTGGCATAGGCTTCGGTGTAGCGCGTCATGAAGAAATCATGCAGCGGCGGGCGGGTGTAGCCATCGCCGTTGGCGACTTCGATGGAGAAGGGGCGCTGGTTTTCAGCCGAAACCAGGCCCTTCGAGCCATGGATCTCGATGCGCTGATCGTAGCCGTAGGTGGCGCGACGCGAGTTGGATATGATTGCCTGCTTGCCAGATGCCGTCTGGAGGATGACGGAAACGCTGTCGTAATCGCCGGCTTCGCCGATTGCCTTGTCGACGAGAACTGCGGCAGTTGCGGTGACGGCAACCGGTTCTTCGCCGAGCAGGAAGCGCGCCATGTCGAAGTCGTGGATCGTCATGTCGCGGAAGATGCCGCCGGAGCGCTTGATGTAATCGACCGGCGGGGCGCCCGGATCGCGCGAGGTGATCGTCACCATTTCGACCGTGCCGATGCGGCCTTCGTCGATGGCTTTCTTGACAGCCATGAAATGTGGGTCGAAGCGGCGGTTGAAGCCGACCATCAGCTTGCCCTTGGTCTCATTGACGACCTTGATGCAGGCTTGGACACGAGCAACGTCGAGATCGACAGGCTTTTCGCAGAAGATGGCCTTACCGGCGCGGGAGAAGCGCTCGATCAGATCGGCATGGGTATCGGTCGGCGTGCAGATGACGACGGCGTCGATATCCTTGGCGGCTTCGATCGCTTCGATGGTGCGGACTTCGCAGCCATAGGCGGACGCGATTGCTTCCGCGGCCGCCGGAAAGGCATCCGCGACGGCGACGAGCTTGGCATTGGCATCGCCGCTGACGGCTTTTGCATGCACCTTGCCGATGCGTCCGGCGCCGAGCAGACCAAATCTGACAGTCATTTTTACCTCCCTGGATTCGGAATAAATGGACCGAATGTAAATCTCTATGGAATTTTCATTCCATTTTCCGATCGCGGCGTCAAGCCGCCTGGACTTCACAATCTCAAAATCGCCGTTCGATGGCGGCTTAGCCGAAATCCGTCCGCGAAACCTTATTTTATGCAGACGGCTTCACAATTTTCCCGATGATGCGCTAAAGACATGTCTTCTTGAACAGGCAAAAGAAACCCATGCAACTGATCGATCCCAGCCATCCCATCTATAAGCCGCTTTGGGTGCGCATCCTCATCGTGGCCGTCTGCTTTGGCTGGGCAGCCGTCGAAACGCTGGGCTCGCAGCCGTTCTGGGCAATGCTGTCTGGCGCGCTCGGCGCCTATTCGGCGTGGATGCTGCTCTTGAATTTCAAGCCGCAACCGCCTGCAGCAGCAACCAGCGATGCGTCCGCGCAGGACGATGCCGCCGAGGATGATGAGCCGCCCTCCGAGGACAAGAAATAATCATCGTCCGAGGCGGCGTATGGCTTCGTCGATCAGCTGGTTGGCTAGCGTCATGCGGATCGTCGCCTGTTCGCGGAAGAGGGCAGCGACGCTGTCTGGATGATTGGCCTTGGCGAAGCTGCGGCGTTTTTCCTGCAGAGCTTCGCGTGTGAGGTCGGAGGTGATTGCGAGCTCGGCGGCAACCTCTTCCCGCGATGTTCGTGCCAGATGTTCTGGCATGATCGGCAGCTCCGGCTTTTGCGGAGCGGGTTCGGGCTCCGGGTCCGGCAGGATGACGGGATCGCCGAGATTGTCGCGGTATGCTTCGTCTGGCCGGTGGGCGTCCGGCGTCTCGCCGCCTAGCACCGTTGCGGCAAAGCTGACGTTCAGACCGCGGATACGATGCGCGGCCTCTTCCTGTTCCGCAGCTTCCTCTTCACCGTCGAGGCGATCGAGCACGGATTGAAACAATGATTGCTTGAACAGCATGTGTGGTCTCCACGCCAAGCTTCATAGGAGAGGAAGTTGGCGCGGAGCTTATGGTTTGCATTTATGTCAGCGAGAGATGCCGGCTCTCTTCCAGGATCATGTCGTGCAGCAGCCGCGCGCTCGGCGGCATGGCGCGTTCGCGGGCGGTGATGAGGCTATAGGGCCTTACGTCGATATCGAAATCGATCGGAAGGATGGAGGATTCGCCCGCCTGGGAGGTCTGCCCGCATATGAATTGCGCCATGTCGAGCGCAATCGGCGCGATCGCATCCGTCTTGCAGACCACCGCCAGCGTCAACAGCAAGGATGAGGTGTTGACGACATTTTCCGGCAGGGGCACGCCGGCAGCAAGGAAAATGTCTTCCACCTTGCGGCGAAGCAGCGTGCCCGGCGGCTGGAATACCCAGTCGTAACCGGCCAGATCATGCAGGCCGGCAACGCCCTTCTCGAGCAGCGGATGCCCGTTGCGGACCACCAGGCAGGCTTTCTCGACGCCGATCTCATGGGCGGTGAACAGACGCGGATCGAGGTCGTCCGGGATGCGGCTGATGATGAAATCGTGGCGAGCCGCCAGCAGCTCGCGCGCAAGCACATTGCTGTTCTCGACCTCGATATTGATCTCTATGCCGGGATAGGTGCGTGTCACGCGCTGGATCGCCGGGACGACAAGGCTGATTGCCGGCGCGGTCACAGCCCCCAGAAAGACCGAGCCACCCCTGCCGGTTCGCAAGGCGCCAAGCTCCCGGCCTGCCTCGCGCAGCTCCAGCAGGATCTTGCGCGCCCGCTTGGCCAAAGCGAGGCCAAAAGGGGTCAAGACGACGCCTCTGGCGACACGCTCGTAAAGCGGGCTTTTGACAATCGACTCCATTTCTGAGAGCATGCGTGAAGCCGCAGGTTGTGACATGTTCATGGACTCAGCGGCCGCTGAAATTTGCCCGTGATCCTCGATCGTGACGATCATGCGGAGGTGATTGAGCTTCAAACCGGCTTTCAACAACGCATCGTCGCGAAAACTGTCGGAATGAATCTCAATGCCATCGCTCACATAATCGTTATATATTTTCTCCATAACGGCCAATTTTCCCCTTCATCGGCAAAAAAGTACTATTTTTTAACATTATACCAAACTTGGTATATATTTAGCCAGTTATTCTATTTGACAGTTATACGAAATCGTACGAGTTTGCCGATTGTGCGCTGGGTACAGCTCATAAACCGTGAGAGCGTGGAGGAGACCTACTTCGTTTCTCACAATTAGAAGTAAATCATTCCTTCTACGGAACCTGCCGCAGTTTCGGGCGGGCATTTTTTGTCCGCCGCATTTAACAACAAGGGAGAGAGTAATGAAATCCATTATCTCATTGATGGCCGGCGCTGCGTTCGGCGTCGCTACGCTGGTGGTACCTGCCTTCGCGGCGGACAAGGGCACGGTAGGCATCGCCATGCCGACCAAGGCTTCGGCACGCTGGATCGATGACGGCAACAACATCGTCAAGCAGCTCCAGGCTGCCGGTTACGGCACCGACCTGCAGTATGGCGACGACGACATTCCGAACCAGCTCTCGCAGATCGAGAACATGGTCACCAAGGGCGACAAGGTCCTCGTCATCGCTTCGATCGACGGTACCACGCTGTCGGACGTCCTGCAGAAGGCTCACGATGCCGGCATCAAGGTCATTGCCTATGACCGCCTGATCCGCAACAGCGGCAATGTCGACTACTATGCGACCTTCGACAACTTCAAGGTCGGCGTCCTGCAGGCTGGCTCGATCGTCGACGCTCTCGGCCTCAAGGATGGCAAGGGCCCGTTCAACATCGAGCTGTTCGGCGGTTCTCCGGACGACAACAACGCCTTCTTCTTCTATGATGGCGCAATGTCGGTCTTGAAGCCGTATATCGACAGCGGCAAGCTGGTCGTAAAGTCCGGCCAGATGGGCATGGACAAGGTCGGTACGCTGCGTTGGGATCCGGCAACGGCCCAGGCTCGTATGGATAACCTGCTGTCGGCCTACTACACCGATAGTCACGTCGATGCCGTTCTGTCTCCGTATGACGGTCTGTCGATCGGTATCCTTTCCGCGCTCAAGGGCGTCGGCTACGGTTCCGGCGGCGTGAAGCTTCCGATCGTCACCGGTCAGGACTCCGAAATTCCGTCGGTCAAGTCGATCATTGCTGGCGAACAGCATTCGACGATCTTCAAGGACACCCGTGACCTCGCCAAGGTCACCGTCAACATGGTCAACGCCCTGATGGAAGGCAAGACGCCTGAAGTCAACGACACGAAGACCTACGACAACGGTGTCAAGGTTGTTCCGTCCTACCTGCTGACCCCGGTCGCAGTCGACAAGACCAACTACGAGAAGGTTCTCGTCGAGGGCGGTTACTACAAGGCTGATCAGCTGAAGTAATCTTCCGACATAGCGGTCAGGGCTCGCTCAATGCGAGCCCTGGCTTTGATATTTAAGACGATCGCGCGGTCTGCTATGTTTGATCGCGGCGTTGGATACGGACAATGGACAATACCATTCTCGAAATGCGGAACATAACCAAGTCGTTCCCCGGTGTGAACGCTTTGGAAAATGTCAATCTGAAAGTCCGTCAGGGTGAGATTCATGCTTTGGTCGGCGAAAACGGAGCCGGCAAATCTACCCTCATGAAGGTGCTATCGGGTGTCTATCCGGCCGGCACTTACGACGGCGACATCTATTACGATGGGGCGGTCCGTCAGTTCAAGACCATCAGGGATTCCGAAGACATCGGCATCATCATCATTCACCAGGAGCTGGCGCTCGTTCCGCTCCTGTCGATTGCCGAAAATATCTTCCTCGGCAATGAAGTTGTCGCCAATGGCATGATCAATTGGCAGGAAACCTTCGGCCGGACCAAACAGCTTCTCTCCAAAGTGGGCCTCAAGGAATCTCCGAATACGCTCGTGACCGACATCGGTGTCGGCAAGCAGCAGCTCGTCGAGATTGCGAAGGCCCTGTCGAAGAGCGTCAAGCTGCTCATTCTCGACGAGCCGACGGCATCGCTCAATGAAAACGACTCCGATGCTCTGCTCAATCTCCTCATGGAATTCCGCAACCAAGGCATCACGTCGATCATCATCACGCACAAGCTCAACGAAGTGCGCAAGGTGGCCGACCAGATCACGGTGTTGCGCGACGGCATGACGGTGAAGGCACTGGACTGTCACGAGGAAGAGATCAGCGAAGACATTATCATTCGCAACATGGTTGGCCGCGAGCTGGCTGACCGCTATCCGCCGCGCTCGGTGCCGATCGGCGAAACGATCTTCGAAGTTAAGAACTGGAACGCTTTCCATCAGCAGCATCGTGATCGCCAGGTCCTGCACAATATCAACATCAATGTACGCAAGGGCGAAGTGGTCGGCATTGCCGGCCTGATGGGCGCTGGCCGCACTGAATTCGCCATGAGCGTCTTCGGCAAATCCTATGGCCACAAGATCAGCGGCGAAGTCTTCCTCGAGGGCAAGCTGGTCGATACCAGCACGGTGCGCAAGGCGATCGATGCCGGTCTTGCCTATGTGACCGAAGACCGCAAGCAGCTCGGCTTGGTTCTGACCAACAGCATCCTGCACAACACGACGCTTGCCAATCTGCTTGGCGTTTCCAAGGCGACCGTCATCGACGATGTGCGCGAGTTGCAGGTGGCGACGAACTATCGCTCCAAGCTGCGCATCCGTTCGTCCGGTGTCTTCCAGGAAGCGGGCAACCTCTCCGGCGGCAACCAGCAGAAGGTGGTGCTGTCGAAATGGCTGTTCTCGAACCCGGACGTTCTGATTCTCGATGAGCCCACACGCGGCATCGACGTCGGCGCCAAATATGAAATCTATTCCATCATCAACCAGCTTGCCGCCGACGGAAAGGGCGTTCTGATGATTTCATCGGAAATGCCCGAGCTTCTCGGCACGTGCGACCGCATCTACGTCATGAACGAAGGTCGCATCGTAGCTGAACTGCCGAAGGCAGAGGCAAGCCAGGAGAGCATCATGCGCGCTATCATGCGCTCAGGGGAGAAACAACAATGAGTTCGGCCAACCCAGCCACAGAAAGCAGCCACGTCGTTTCGATCGGCGACCATATCCGCAACAACATCCGGGAATACGGCATGTTGATCGCGCTCGTCGTCATCATGCTGCTGTTTCAGTACTTGACGAACGGCGTTCTCTTCAGGCCGCAGAACCTGACCAACATCGTGCTGCAGAACTCGTTCATCGTCATCATGGCGCTCGGCATGCTGCTTGTTATCGTGGCCGGCCATATCGACCTTTCCGTTGGCTCCGTCGTCGGTTTCGTCGGGGCGGTAGCGGGCGTCCTTGTCGTGCAGATGCATATGAATCTCGCGCTCGCGACGGTCATTTGCCTGCTGATGGGTGCCGCGGTCGGCGCCTGGCACGGATATTTCATCGCCTATCACCGCATTCCGTCGTTCATCGTGACATTGTCGGGCATGCTGGTTTTCCGCGGCCTGACCTATACGATCATCAATACGACCGGTAACGGCAGCAGCATCGGTCCGTTCCCGCCGGCATTCCAGATCGTTGCAACGGGCTTCATCCCGGATTTCGTCGATATGGGCGGTATCCATTCGACGTCGATTCTGCTGACGGTCGCCATCCCGATCGTGATGTTCTTCCTGTCATGGCGCCGCCGCACCGTCAACGAAAAGCACGGTATCGATGTCGAGCCGTTCAGCTTTTTCGTCGCCCAAAATCTGGTTGTTGCCGCCGCCGCCATCTTCATCGGCTACCAGATCTCCTCCTACAGAGGCTTGCCGAACGTTCTGGTTCTCATGCTGCTTTTGATCGCGCTCTACAGCTTCGCCACACAGCGCACGACGATCGGCCGCCGCATCTATGCCATGGGCGGCAATGAGAAGGCGACGAAGCTCTCAGGTATCGATACCCGCCGCCTGACCTTCTACACCTTCATCAACATGGGCATCCTGGCGAGCATCGCCGGCATCATCATCGCGACGCGCCTGAATTCGGCAACCGCGAAGGGCGGTGACGGCCTCGAACTCGACGTCATCGCAGCCTGCTTCATCGGCGGCGCTTCGGCCTCCGGCGGCGTCGGCAAGGTAACGGGTGCTGTCATCGGCGCTTTGATCATGGGTGTCTTGAACCAGGGCATGTCGATCCTCGGCTACCAGACGGACTCGCAGAAGATGATTAAGGGTGCGGTGCTGCTCGCCGCCGTGTTCATCGACGTCTACAACAAGAACAAGGGTTGATCGCTTAGCGATCAACCCAGCTTTTAAAACCAAATCCATGACAGAGTCCGGCTCTCGCTGAGCGCCGGAACGGTAGAACGCATCCGATCTCTGTCTGTTAGGAAAGGATGAAAGACATGCTCATCTCGCAGATCAAGGGTTCGAACGGTGAGATCGTCGTTGCGGTCCGCAATGGACCCGGCGAAGCTGCCAAGGCCGTCGTCAATGGCGGCAGCGTCTACAAGCTTGCGATCGAAGCTGCCGATAGCGGCAAGTCGCTCGCTTCGGTCATCGAGGCCCATGGTTTCGGCGAGTCAATCGATCTCGACAAGGCCTATGCCGAAGGCCGCTTCCTGCCGCCGATCACGCATCCCGATGCTGCCCATCTGCACTTGACCGGCACGGGCCTGACGCATCTGGGTTCCGCGGCTACGCGCGATTCCATGCACAAGAAGACGACGGAAGCCGCTGAGGAGACGCTGACCGACTCCATGAAGATGTTCAAGATGGGCATCGAGGGCGGCAAGCCGAAGGCGGGCGAGAAGGGCGTGCAGCCGGAATGGTTCTACAAGGGCAACGGTTACGGCGCCGCGGCGCCGGGTGCCGCGCTAGTGTCGCCTTCCTTCGCGCTTGACGGTGGTGAAGAGCCGGAAATGGCTGGTATCTATGTCATCGCCAAGGATGGCACGCCGTTCCGCATCGGCTTTGCACTGTCGAACGAATTTTCCGATCACGTCACCGAACGGATCAACTATCTCTATCTCGCCCATTCCAAGCTGCGTCCGGCAAGCTTCGGCCCGGAAATCCGCATCGGAGCGGCGCCGGAAGACATTCGCGGCACGTCCCGCATCAAGCGTGGCGACAAGGTGATCTTCGAAAAGCCGTTCCTGTCGGGTGAAGCGAACATGTCGCACACCTTCGCGAACCTTGAATATCACCACTTCAAGTACGGCATCTTCCGTGTTCCGGGCGACGTGCATGTGCACATGTTCGGTACGGCGACGCTTTCGTTCGCCGAGGGCATCAAGCCGGAAGTCGGCGATGTCTTCGAAATCGAAGTTGGCGAATTCGGTCTGCCGCTGCGCAATCCGCTGGCGATCGATGCCGAGGAAGAGGTGGCTGTTCGCCAGCTGTAATTTGTCGAACCCGGCCGCCAGGGATCGGCCGGGTATTTTCAATACGATCCAGGAAGGCATGACGCCATGACCATTCATCAGAACTTGATCGCCGGGGAGTGGACGGGGACGAACGGCACCGAGAACATCAACCCGTCGGATACGAACGAGGTCGTCGGCCTCTATGCGAGCGCAAGCACGCAGGATGTCGCGGATGCGATCGCTGCCGCCAAGGCCGCTTTTCCGACTTGGTCGCGTTCCGGTATCCTCGAGCGTCATTCCATCCTGAGAAAGACCAGCGACGAGATTCTCGCCCGCAAGGACGAGCTCGGCGCGCTGCTGGCCCGCGAGGAAGGCAAGACCTTGCCCGAGGCGATTGGCGAGACGATCCGCGCCGCGCAGATCTTCGACTTCTTCGCTGGCGAGGCGCTGCGCCTGGCAGGCGAGGTGCTTCCTTCCGTGCGCCCGAACATCGGCGTCGAGATCACCCGCGAGCCGCTCGGCGTCATCGGCATCATCACGCCCTGGAACTTCCCGATCGCCATTCCCGCCTGGAAAATCGCGCCGGCGCTCTGCTACGGCAACACCGTCGTCTTCAAGCCGGCCGATCTCGTGCCCGGCTGCTCCTGGGCAATCGTTGATATTCTCCACCGCGCTGGCCTACCGAAGGGCGTGTTGAACCTCGTCATGGGCAAGGGTTCGATCGTCGGCCAGGCAATGCTCGACAGCCCGGTTCTTTCCGGCATCACCTTCACCGGTTCGGTCGGCACCGGCAAGCGCGTGGCGCTGGCCTCCGTCGAGCATGGCCGCAAGTATCAGCTGGAAATGGGCGGCAAGAATCCGATGGTGGTGCTTGACGATGCCGATCTGACTGTTGCTGTCGAGGCGGCTGCCAATTCCGCCTTCTTCTCGACCGGCCAGCGGTGCACGGCCTCGTCGCGCCTGATCGTCACCGAAGGCATTCACGACCGGTTCGTGGCCGCCCTGACGGAAAAGCTGAAGACGCTGAACGTCGATAACGCGTTGAAGTCGGGCACGCATATCGGCCCGGTCGTCGATGCCAAGCAGCTGAAGACGGATACCGACTATATAGAGATCGGGCGGCAGGAAGGCGCCAAGCTTGCCTTCGGCGGCGAACTCGTCAACCGCGACACGCCCGGCTTTTACCTCCAGCCGACGCTCTTCACGGAAGCGACGAACCAGATGCGCATCAGCCGCGAAGAGATCTTCGGCCCGGTTGCTTCCGTCATCCGCGTTAGGGATTACGAGGAAGCCTTGGCCACGGCCAACGACACGCCGTTCGGCCTGTCCTCGGGCATTGCCACGACGAGCCTGAAGCATGCGACGCATTTCAAGCGCAATGCGGAAGCCGGCATGGTGATGGTCAACCTGCCGACGGCAGGCGTCGATTTTCACGTGCCGTTCGGCGGCCGCAAGGGCTCGTCCTTCGGTCCGCGTGAGCAGGGCAAATATGCCGCCGAATTCTTCACCACCGTCAAGACGGCTTACACGCTCGCCTGATCATCGATTTCAAAGTCCAGGCGCGAACGAGGCGGCCTGGGCGACGCAAAGGGTATTGAGACATGAAAAAGAAAGCTGAATGGCCGCGCAAGCTGCGCTCCTATGACTGGTTCGGCGGCACAGGCAAGAATGCGATCATGCATCGCTCCTGGATGAAGAACCAGGGCCTGCCGGCCGATACGTTCGACGGCCGTCCGATCATCGGCATCTGTAACACCTGGTCGGAGCTGACGCCCTGCAACGCGCATCTGCGCGATCTTGCAGAGCGCGTAAAGCGCGGTGTCTACGAGGCGGGCGGTTTCCCCGTGGAATTCCCGGTCTTCTCCGTCGGCGAAAGCACGCTGCGCCCGACGGCAATGATGTTCCGCAATCTGGCGGCCATGGACGTGGAAGAAGCGATCCGCGGCAATCCGGTCGATGGCGTCGTGCTGCTCGGCGGTTGCGACAAGACCACGCCGAGCCTGTTGATGGGTGCGGCTTCCGTCGACATCCCCGTCATTCTCGTTTCCGGCGGCCCGATGCTGAACGGCAAGTGGCGCGGCAAGGATGTCGGCTCCGGCACGGCGATCTGGCAGTTCTCAGAAATGGTGAAATCCGGCGAGATGTCGCTGGACGAATTCATGGACGCGGAGCAGGGCATGGCCCGCTCGGCCGGCAGCTGCATGACCATGGGCACGGCCTCAACCATGGCGTCGATGGCCGAAGCGCTCGGCATGACCTTGCCCGGCAATGCCGCCATCCCGGCAGTGGATGCACGCCGCCGTGTTATCTCGCAGCTGTCAGGCCGTCGTATCGTCGACATGGTCAAGGAAGACCTGAAGCCTTCGGACATTCTGACCAAGGAAGCTTTTGAGAACGCGATCCGCGTCAATGGTGCCGTCGGTGGCTCCACCAATGCAGTGCTGCACCTTTTGGCGCTCGCCGGCCGCATCGGTGTCGATCTCTCGCTGGACGATTGGGATCGTCTCGGCCGCGAAGTGCCGACGATCGTCAACCTGCAGCCGTCGGGCAAGCACCTGATGGAAGAGTTCTACTATGCCGGCGGTCTGCCCGTCGTCATCAAGGCGGTTGGCGAAATGGGCCTGCTGCATAAGGACGCCATCACGGTTACGGGCGACACGATCTGGGCCGGTGTGAAGGATGTCGTCAACTACAATGACGACGTTATTGTCCCGAAGGAAAAGGCACTGACGCAGTCGGGCGGTATCGCCGTTCTGCGCGGCAATCTCGCACCGAAGGGTGCCGTCCTGAAGCCATCGGCCGCTTCGCCGCATCTGATGCAGCACAAGGGCCGTGCCGTGGTCTTCGAGAGCATCGAGGACTACCACGCCCGCATCAACCGTGACGATCTCGATATCGACGAGAACTGCGTCATGGTGCTGAAGTATTGCGGCCCGAAGGGTTATCCGGGCATGGCCGAAGTCGGTAACATGGGCCTGCCGCCGAAGGTGCTGAAGAAGGGCATCACCGACATGATCCGCATTTCTGATGCGCGCATGTCCGGTACGGCCTACGGCACCGTCATCCTGCACACGGCTCCAGAAGCAGCCGATGGTGGCCCGCTGGCGCTGGTTCAAAACGGCGACATCATCGCTGTCGACGTTCCCGCCCGCACCATCCAACTCGAAGTGTCGGATGAGGAACTGGCAAAGCGCCGCGCCGCCTGGGTTTCCCCGGTCAAGCCGCTTACCGGCGGCTATGGCGGTCTTTACGTGAAGTCGGTCATGCAGGCCGACACCGGCGCCGACCTCGACTTCCTTGTCGGCCCGCGCGGCTCGGAAATCCCGAACAACCGTGACAGCCATTGAGATTGGTGTCTGGAGTTTGATAGGGGCGGGGCGAAAGCTCCGCCCCTTCTTCATTCCCGCACTTTGTGGTATTGACCATCTCGCTTTAGATGACCATATTTTATGTACATCTGTACGGGAGTTGTGTCCATGTCTGTCAAATCTGTCGGCGCCGCCGAATTCAAAGCGAAATGCCTTCATCTGATCGATCAAATGGGCAACGACGGAGAGCCCATTATCATTACGAAGCGTGGAAAGCCGGTCGCTTTGTTGGCCCCCGCGCCGGAGAAATCAAATCGCCCCAGTATCATCGGCGCGATGAAGGGCAGTGTTCTCCAATATGACGATCCGTTTCTGCCTGTTGTCGATGCTGAAGAATGGAATGCGGCGCATTGATCGTCATCGATACGCATGTTCTGATCTGGGCTATGCATGACGATCCGAGGCTGAGCGCGCGGGCTCGTGAACTTATCGATGAAACAACGGCGCGCAGTCGCATTCTGATCTCGGCGATCACGCCTTGGGAAGTCGCCATGCTTGCTGAGAAGGGGCGTATCGCACTTGGTGACGACGTCGGCCGTTGGCTCGGCACGGCACTCGCCTTACCCGGTTTGGAGCTAGCTCCCATAGAGCCACAGATCGCAGTGGATAGTGTTCGGCTGCCGGGTGAATTCCATGCCGATCCGGCAGACCGGATTATTGTGGCAACAGCGCGCTTTCATCGGATTCCGCTGCTGACAGCCGATGATGCAATCCTTCGCTATGGCGGCAAAGGCCATGTCGAGGTTTTCCCTGCCGGGTGAATTGCGGCTATTGGCTCTGGCTCTGGCTCTGCCCCTGGCTTGCCACCGATACCTTGACGGTAAGTGTTTCGCCCGGTGTGCCGATCCGCATGCCAGACACGGGAGCGGCGTCGCGATAGCAGAGGCCGGTCGCGATGCGGACGTAGCGGGCGTCGGGGCAGACGTCGTTGGCTGGATCGAAGCCGACCCAGCCGAGGCCGGGAATATGGGCTTCCGCCCAGGCATGCGTGGCTGCCTGCTCGTTCTTGCCTTCCATCATCAGGTAGCCGGAGACGTAACGGGCAGGGATCTGCAACGCACGGGCGCCGGCGAGGAAAATATGGGCGTGGTCCTGGCAGACGCCGCTCTTTGCCTCCAATGCCTGCTCCGCTGTCGTTTCAGTGTCACTGGTGCCCGGCTTGTATTCCACGGTCTCGTGGATTGCCTTCATCAACGCGTGCATCTTGCCGAGCTCGTTGTCGCCGGAAACGCCGCGCAACAGCTCCTTCGTCAGCTTGCCCGCCTTGGTGCGCGGCGATTCCCGCAAAAAGAGCCAGAGCGGGCTGAAGCCCACATGTGGGCCGATCACGCCGTTCAGATCCTGTGTCTCGACTTCGCCCGATGCGATGATCCTGGTGGAATCCTGTTGGCCGTCGAGGGAAACGAGCGTGGCGCGATTGCCGAACTGGTCGTCATATTCCACCTCGGGCTTGGCGCCTTCGACCGAGAGTTTCCAGTTGATGACCGTCTGCCCAACGCCCGTTAGCGGCGTGAGGTGCAGCCGCTGCAGCGAAAATTGCGCCGGCTCGTCGTAGCGATATTCCGTGATATGGCTGATCGTCAGTCTCATGATATCGCCCGCCTATTCGTAGAACCGGTAGCCGTCGGATATTTCGGCGCCCAACTGGTTGTTGCGTGCGACGAAATCCTCGAGGAACTCATGCAAGCCCTGGTCCATGATGCGCTTGATCGTCAGCTTTTGCAGCGACTTGCGGATGGCTACCGCCGTATCGTGCGCTGGCAGCTTTTTTTCATATTCGGCGCTGAGATAGCCGATATTGCTGACGATCTTTTCATAGCAATAGGCGAGCGAACGCGGCATCTGCCCATTGAGGATCAAAAAGTCGGCGATGTTTGCCGGCTTGTATTCAGGATCGTAAGCCCATTTATAGGCCCGGTGCGCGGAAACCGAGCGCAGGATCGATTCCCATTGGGCATTGTCGAGCGAGGAGCCGACATGCGAGACGGACGGCAATAGGACGTAATATTTCACGTCGAGAATGCGGGCCGTGTTGTCGGCGCGCTCGATGAAGGTGCCGATGCGGGCAAAGTTATAGAGCTCGTTGCGCAGCATCGAGCCGTGGAAGGCGCCGCGGATCAAGCCGGCGCGCTGCTTGATGACGTCGATCATCTCGGGCAGTTCCGCGGTCTTGAGCCGCCGGCCGAGCATCGACTTCAGCTCGATCCAGCATTCGTTGGTCGCTTCCCAGGTGTCGCGGGTCAGCGCCGTGCGCACCATGCGGGCATTGTTGCGGCCATATTCGATGCAAGACATGACGCTTGACGGATTGGAGCGGTCGCGCATCAGATAGTCGATCGCGTCAGCTCCAGTCAGCTTGTCGTGCACCTCATCGTAGGCTTCGCGTACACCGGCGCTTTGCAGGACTCCGTCCCAGTCGTCATCGACGGCATCGCTGCGGGTCAGCGACATGCGCTGGCCGGCGTCGACAAGGCGGGCTATGTTTTCGGCGCGCTCGATGTAGCGGAACATCCAGTAGAGGCCATTCGCGGTTCTTCCCAGCATGTCCGATCAGTCCTCCAGAACCCAGGTGTCTTTGGTGCCGCCGCCCTGGCTGGAGTTGACTACCAGCGAGCCTTCCTTCAGCGCCACGCGGGTCAGCCCGCCGGGGATGATCCGCACCTTGTCGGAAACGAGGACATACGGCCGCAGATCGACGTGCCGCGGGGCAATGCCCTTGTTGACGAGGATCGGCACGGTTGACAGCGAAAGGGTTGGCTGCGCGATGTAATTGTTCGGCTTGCTCTTGAGCTTCTCGGCAAAGGCCGTCCGCTCCTTCTTGGTGGCCGTCGGTCCGACGAGCATGCCATAGCCGCCGGAGCCGTGGACTTCCTTGACGACGAGGTCGGCGAGGTTATCGAGCACATATTGCAGGCTGTCCGGCTCCGAACAGCGCCATGTCGGCACGTTTTCGAGGATCGGCTTGCGGCCGGTGTAGAATTCGACGATTTCGGGCATGTAGGAATAGATCGCCTTGTCGTCGGAAATGCCGGTGCCGGGTGCATTGGCGATGGTGATATTGCCGGCGCGATAGACATCCATGATACCGGGGATGCCGAGCGCGGAATCCGGGCGGAAGGTGAGGGGATCGAGGAAATCGTCGTCGACGCGGCGGTAGAGCACGTCGATCGCCTCATAGCCCCGCGTCGTGCGCATCTTCACCTTGCCGTCGATGACGCGCAGATCCGAGCCTTCGACAAGCTCCACGCCCATCATGTCGGCGAGGAAGGAATGCTCGTAATAGGCGGAGTTGTAGATGCCTGGCGTCAATACGGCGACGCGCGGTTTGCCGGTGCAGCCGGGAGGCGCGAGCGATGCCAGGCTCTGGCGCAGCAGCAGCGGATAGTCCTCGACGCGCTGTACTTTGTTCTGGTGAAACAGCTCGGGGAACATCTGCATCATCGTTTCGCGGTTTTCCAGCATGTAGCTGACGCCGGACGGCGTGCGGGCATTGTCCTCGAGCACATAGAACTGGTCTTCGCCGGTGCGCACGATGTCGGTGCCGACGATATGGGTGTAGACACCGCCCGGCGGGCGGAAGCCGATCATTTCAGGCAGGAAAGCATCGTTCTTCTCGATCAGTTCGCGCGGGATGCGGCCGGCGCGGATGATTTCCTGCTTGTGGTAGATGTCGTGGAGGAAGGCATTGAGGGCGATGACCCGCTGTTCGATGCCCTGGGCGAGCTTGCGCCATTCGCGGCCTGATATGATGCGGGGGATAATGTCGAAGGGGATGAGCTTTTCGGAGGAGTCTGCGTGTCCGTAGACCGCGAAGGTGATGCCCGTCTTCCGGAAGATGGTTTCCGCATCGCGGGATTTGGCAATGAGGTGGCCTCTGTCCTGGCCTGAGTACCACTCGAAGTATTTCTCGTAAGGCGCGCGCGGACTTTCATCCGCAGTAATCATTTCATCAAATGCCAAAGGTGCGGTCCCCGTGTTTTTACCCATTTGAATACAATGGTTTTTACAATGCAAGAACTATGCGCAGTTGCCATCGCGAATTTCGCACCATCGAAAAATGCCGGATTTACAGGCATTTAGGAGGAGCGGAGGTGCTGCCTGCCGGGTCTTGTCGCAATCTGTGGATCAAAATTTGAGCATCTGCTTCTTTTGCGGACTGAGCGCCTGGGTGGCCGCTGAGGCTTCTGAAACCAGTGCGGTGGTTCGCCAGACGTGAAGAAAAATTGATTGCTATTTTCAGCAGATCGATTTTGACCGCGCAACCGCCATCGGCTATCAGCCTTCAACCCCTCCGCGCGACACCCCGAGTCGACCAGGATTCCGGATCCCAAGCGCCAAATATATCGGTCCGATTCCCATGTCCCTCGATAGACTTGCGCCCACGATCTTCGTCCTTCTCTGGTCCACCGGCTGGATCGTCGCCAAATATGCTTCGCTGCATGCAGGCCCCTTCACCTTCCTGATGATCCGCTACAGCCTGTCGGCACTTGCTTTCGTGCTGCTCTGTTCGATCGTCGGCGCCCGGTGGCCGCGCGATTGGTCGAGCGTGTTCCGAGCCATCTATTCCGGCATTTTCCTGCATGGCATTTATCTGGCGGGTCTCTGGTGGGCGATTGCAGAGGGCGTGCCGGCCGGTATTTCCGGCATCATCGCGGCGCTGCAGCCGCTGATGACCGCCATGGCCGCACCGCTTCTCGTCGGCGAGCGGCTGCAGCCGACGCAGAAGGTTGGCCTGCTGCTCGGTTTCATCGGTATTGCCATCGCGATCTCACCGAAGCTTCTGACAACGGATACGGCCAATCTCTGGCAATCTGCCATTCCCCTCGTCGTCAATCTGCTTGGTATGGTCTCCGTGACCTATGGCACGCTCTACCAGAAGCGGCACCTGCAGACTGGCGACCTCAGGACCATCGCGACCTTGCAATATGTCGGCGCGCTGATCGTCACCGTGCCGCTCGCCTTTATTTTCGAAGGCGTGCGCTTCGACGGCACGCAGACGGCGATCCTGTCGCTGCTCTGGTCGGTCTTCGGCCTGTCCATGGGCGCCGTTGGTCTGCTTCTCTATCTCATCCGCCGCGGGCAGGTGTCGCGCGCCGCATCGCTGATCTACCTGATGCCGCCTGCCGTCGCCATCGAGGCGGCCATCGCCTTCGGCGAGCCGCTGACACTGCCGATCATCGTCGGTACCGTGATTGTGGTGATCGGTATTTATCTCACCAACAGGCGTCAGGCGGATGTGGTGCCGGAATAGGCTCTATGGCTTCTTGCGGGCGTCGATCCGTCGCCGCCATCGTAGAAGCCTGCCATCGACAACCACCAGGCTAGAGACGATCAGGGCCAATCCGAGGAACTCGTAAGGTTCCAGGCGCTCTCCAAGGAATGCGGTACTCAAGATGAGTGCGCTTGCCGGCACGAGCAGCGTCACCAGCGATGCATTCGTCGCCCCCGCAGAGGCGATGAGATTGAAATACAGAATGAAGGCGAAGGCGGTCGTCACAATTGCGAGAGTGCCGATGGATAGCCAGATCGAGATATTCGTACTTACGATTTCGCTCGGATGGTAGAGAAGAAGGATGATCGGCACCATCACGATGGCGGAGGCACTCAGTTGGCCGGCCGCGACGACGACCGGCTTCATGTCTCGAAATCGCTTTGCGAAAACGGCTGCAAACGCATAGGAAATTGCCGCTCCGATGATCGCAAGCTTTGCCCATGTCGGCCCGCCGAGATTGGCGAAGAGCCCTGGGCCGATCATGATGGCGGCGCCGGTAATCCCGAGAGCCACACCCGCAAGTTTACTGGCGGAAAGCTTTTCGTCTGCAGTCAGCAGATTTGCGACCAGGACTGTCCAGAGGGGCGTCGTCGCATAGAGCACTGAGGCAAGGCCCGCTCCGATCTCCGTTTGACCGCTGAATATCAGAGAAAACGGGATGATGTTGTTGAGCAGAGCGAGCCCCACGAACGAAGCTGATCTGGCGATGGCGGGCGCAAAGGAAATGTTGCGCAGGCGCAACCAGACATGCAGGACAAGCGCGGCAATCGAAACCCGATAGAGGACCAGCGCCAACGGCGGGATTTCTGCCACCGCTATACGGGCAAAGAAGAATGATCCGCCCCACAGCGCGCCGAGAAGCACGAGTTGCGCCCAGTCGCTTACCGACATCGGCTGCGTTGTCGTCGTTTGCAATGCATCGCCTCCCAACCCTCCAAACATGCTCTAAGCTATGCCGGGAAGTATCCGCAGGCAGGAAACAGTCATCCAAACATTGGTCGCCAAGCGAAACGGAATGTCAGGCAGCCGCAAAGTTTCGAATTTACGCTCATGACTGAGTCGGTAGTCATTTGGGTAGATGTGTGAGGCGTAAAAAAAGGGGGCCAGTGGGCCCCCTTGAACTTTATCAAGCACGTTCGCGGCGCTGGCCACCATTGCCGGGGCCACGGCGCTTCATGCGGCCGTTGCCGCCATTGCGCTGTTCGCCCTGGGCGCCGCGTTCTTCGTTGTGGCGGCCTGCGGGGCGGCCATGGGAATGTCGCTGGCCGCGATGGGCTCCGCCCTCATGCGCGGCACCGTTGCCGTTGGATTGGCCGTTGTGCTGCTTGCGAGCGGGGCGGAAGTCCGAGGTCGAGGCGAGGTCGTTGTCGGGTTCCTGACGCGGCGTCGGTTCGTTGCGACGCTGGCCACGGAAATCGGCATTGCGATTGTTTTCTCGCTGCGGGCGATCGTTGCGCGGGCGGCGATCCTGGCGATCGCCAGCCTCACCACGAGCCTCGCCGTTTTCCTTGTCGAAGAACGGACGGCGGGCCGGGCGTTGCGGGCGGCTTTCGCCACGCTCGCGTCCCTGGCCGTTTTGGCCTCTGCCCTGGCCACCATTGCCGTGATTACCATTACCTTGGCCACCACGACCCTTGCCGCGAACGGGACGGCCGCGATCGGCCGGGGCTTCGCCACTGGCAACGGCAATCTCGATACCCATCAGGCGTTCGATGTCGCGCAGCAGGCGAATTTCATCGGGCGCGCAGAAGGCGATGGCGATGCCATCGCGGCCGGCGCGGGCGGTGCGGCCGATGCGGTGAACATAGGCATCGGGAACTTCCGGCAGATCGAAGTTGTATACATGCGAAACGCCGGGGATATCGATGCCGCGGGCGGCGACGTCGGTTGCGACGAGAACGCGGACGTCACCATCGCGGAAGCCCTTGAGAGCGCGCTCGCGCTGGCCCTGGCTCTTGTTGCCGTGGATGGAGGCAGCGGCAAAACCGACGTGATCGAGGTGCTTCATCAGCTTCTCGGCGCCATGCTTGGTGCGCAGGAAGACGATGGCACGGCCATCCGGATTGGCGGAGATGGTTTCCTTGAGGATCTCGGTCTTGTGGTTCTGGCCGGCGACGAAGTGGACATACTGCTCCACCTTGTCGGCCGCCTTGCCCGGAGGCGAGACTTCGACCTTGACCGGATTGGTCAGATAGTCGGAGGCGAGATCGGCGATCGCCTTCGGCATGGTAGCCGAGAACAGCAGGGTCTGGCGCTTGGCCGGAACAAGCTTGGCGATCTTGCGCAAGTCGTGGATGAAGCCGAGATCGAGCATCTGGTCGGCTTCGTCGAGAACGAGATGGGTGACATGGCCGAGCGAGAGGGCGCGGCGGTTGATGAGGTCGAGGAGACGGCCGGGCGTCGCGACGAGAATATCGGTGCCGCGCTCCAGCTGAAGCTGCTGCTTGTTGATCGACGCGCCGCCGACCACGAGGTTGATGCGCAGCGGCGACTTGCGGACGAAGAGCTTCAGATTGTCGGCGATCTGGTTCACCAGCTCGCGGGTCGGGGCGAGGATCAGCGTGCGGACCGTGCGGTTGTCGGGGCGCTTGGCTTCCTTCAGCAGCATTTCGATGATCGGCAGGCCGAAGGCGGCCGTCTTGCCGGTGCCAGTCTGGGCGAGGCCGATGAGATCACGGCCCTGGAGAACGAGTGGGATGGCCTGAGCCTGAATGGGCGTTGGCGTCGCGAAATTGTTCTGCGACAGTGTATCGACGATCTGCTTGGAGAGACCAAGCGAGTGAAAATCAGTCAATTCAATACCTTTCGGGGGCGCCAAAGCAAATAGGCCGGGTCGCACCATGCGGTCCGGTCTGTCTCTGGCGTCAAGAACCCCGCGTGAAGTGGGAACTTGTAAGTTGGAAATAGCTTTCCAGCGCATCTGGCCGCAGCGCCTGGCGCGGCCTCATTCATAAAAGCGCTTTTGTCCTTCTCTTGCGTACAGATTGTCCCGCAGGGCACGCTCACGCGGCGGCCGGAAGGTGAAAGCTGGAGCGCATTTGGTCTTAAATGCCACCAATGTCAAGGGGTGTGAGCGAAAGCTTTTCAACAGACAGACGAAAATGCCGCCGGAAATCCGGCGGCGTGAGAGATCGGAGACGATTGATAGGGAACTTCGTCTGTACCTTGCTGTGCCCTCAGGCTTCAGCGGCAGACTTCGACGCGGAAGGGCCGGCCCCAGGCATCGTGGCGCCATGCCCAGTAGCAGCTGGGGTAGGGGCGTACATAGACGCGCTCGTAGGCTGGGCCGTCGTAGTAGGCCGGATATGCCGGATAATAGGCCGGATAGGCGGGCCGTGCAGCCCCGGCTATCAAGGCGCCGCCGACAACACCGGCGGCAAGACCGCCGAAGAAGGCGCCGCGGTCGGAGGCGCTGGCAGTGGTAGTGGTTACGGCAGCGGCGCTGCCAAGCGTCAGCGCGATCAAACCGGCCGTCGTTAATGTGCGAAGCACAGACATTGACATCCCTTTCCCAAAACACAGGCTGGCTCCTAGCCTAAGCCGAGTTTGACGTTGCGCAGGAAAGGGGGCGAAGTCGCGGCCAAAAAAGGAGCCGCGACATTAAATTTCGTTCATGATTTGAGGCGTAAAAGCCCTTTGTTTTCAGCTAGAAATCGGTGGGAACGCCACCCTCTGCCTTGCGCTTGGCGACGAAGGCGTCGAGCTCCTCTTCGATCGCCGGATCAAGCGGGGGGCGTTCATAACGCGCCAGCGTTTCCTTATAGATGCGGTTGGCGTGATCGTAAGTTGTCGGCCGCCCGGCTTCCGTCCATGTCTCGTTGTTTCGCCAGTCTGACAGGATCGGCGAATAGAAGGCCGTTTCGTAGCGGGCGAGCGTGTGTGCCGTGCCGAAATAGTGGCCGCCGGGGCCGACATCGCGCACGGCATCAAGTGCCAGGGCATCGGCGCTGACATCGAGCGGCTTGAGGAATTCCGCGACCATCTGCAGCATGTCAACGTCGAGGATGAATTTCTCGAAGGAGGCGGTTAGCCCGCCTTCGCTCCAGCCGGCTGCATGCAGGACGAAATTGCCGCCGCCCTGGGTCAGCGCCCAGAGCGACAGCGCCGATTCGTAAGCCGCCTGCGCATCGAGCGTATTCGAAGCGTTCGTGTTGGAGGTGCGGTAGGGGATGCCGTAGCGGCGGGCGAGCTGTCCGCCCGCGATGACCGCCTTCATATATTCCGGTGTGCCGAAGGCGGGTGCGCCCGTCTTCATGTCGACATTCGAGGTGAAGCCGCCATACATGACCGGTGCGCCCTTACGCACCATCTGGGTGAAGGCGAGGCCGCAGAGCGCCTCGGCATTCTGCTGCACCAGCGCGCCGGCGATCGTCACCGGCGCCATGGCGCCCGCCAGCGTGAACGGTGTCACCACGACTACCTGGCCGCGCGAGGACATTTCAATGATCCCCTGCAGCATCGGCCCGTCGAGACGCAGCGGCGAGGAGGAGTTGATGATGGTGAAGAGCGAAGGCTCGCGCTCCATCTGCTCCATTGTGATGCCGCGGCCGATGCGGGCGATTTCGATGGCATCGAGATTGCGCTGCTGGCCGAGCGAATAGCAATGAAAGGCCTTGTCGGTGAGCTTCACGATGTCGGAAAGGCAGTCGAGATGGCGCACCGAGGCATGGATGTCGATGGGTTCGACCGGATAGCCGCCGGTCATATGGATGACATCGAAGGACTGGGCGAGCTTGATGAGCTTGCGGAAATCCTCCTGATTTCCCGCTCTCCTGCCGCCGTCGCGGTCGGCGACGAAGGGGGCGGAAGCAACCTGTGCGAAGACGAGATTGCGCCCGCCGATCTCAACGTTTCTAAGGGGATTGCGGGCGTGCAGCGTGAAGTTCGAGGAGATCGAAGCGATCAGCTCCATGATCATGTTGCGATCGAACCGGACGCGTTCCTTGCCGGGCGTGACATCGGCGCCGGCAGCCTTCATGCGCTCGCGCGCCTCGGGCAGGATGATATCCATGCCGATTTCTTCGAGAATGGTCAGCGATGCCTCGTGGATATCGTCGAGCGCTTCGGGCGACAGAAGTTCTGTGCGAGCGAGATTGTTGACGAGGTTGAGGTATTTCGTGCCGCTCGGCTTGCGGCTGCGTTCGGCCCCGCGCCCTCCGGCCCGCCGCCGCCGTTCGCCCGTTGCCGTTGCGATCTGCGCTTCGTTCAAGGTCAGGCTTTCTTCGTCGCTCATGGCGCTCGCTCCCAATGATCCGTTGACGGATTCTTGGCAGAGTTTCCCCCGGTATGCCGCCGTCGTTTGCGACCAAGGCATGACCGTTATAGGACAGTGCATGGTCTGAACGCGACGTCGGCGCGGTGGTTTAAACATGGTTAACGCCTTGTTAAAGCCAATTGTGCTAGAGCGTCGTTTCATGAACTGTCATGCGCGGTGAAAAGAGAGGCTCCGTTTGACTTTGGACGGTGAACTGCTCGACATAGCGTGCCGCCGGATCGCCAGTCTGGACAGGCCCGCCTACATCAAGAACAGCGAGCTTCGTTACGTCGCCGTCAACGATGCCTATGCGCGGTTCTTCGGGCACGATATCTCCGACTTCATCGGCAATCGCAGTCACGATCTTCTCGATGCGGGCGAGAGCGCCGACAGGGAAGACAGGGAACGCCGTGCGCTGGTCTTCGGTTCGGAAGAGGTGGCACTATGCTTCGACGCATCGGGTCGCGAGCGATCGCGCATCCAGATCGAGAGTTTTTCCCCTTCGGAAGACTGCGTCTATATTTTCGGTGTGTTTCTGGAAGCGACTGCCAGGAGACTGCATCAGGATCTCGACAATATTCTTCGCTCGATGCCGATCGGTGTCCTGATCCACGACAGCGGCTATGTCGTCGAATACGTGAATGACGCCTTCTATGACATTTTCGAATTCTCGAAGGATGAGCGTTTCGAAGGCCGCCCCTATCGGGATCTGATCGCAAAACACTATGAGCTGGCGCGTTTCGATTCCGACGGCCGTAGCATCGACGACATTTATCAGGCGCGCCTGGCGGCACTGCGCAAGGCTGGCGAGCATCTGCAGACGGAAGTGAATTTTGCCGACGGCAAATCCGTCATCATCGACGCGCGCCGCATTTCCGACGGGCGGACGCTGATGTCCTACACGGATATTTCCGCCGTCAAGCAGCAATTCCGTGAGATCACCGAGGCCAGGCTGGCGCTAGAACGCCTCGGCGAACTCATGGCCGATGCCATGCATGCCATGTCCCAAGGCCTGCTGATCGTCCAGGACGGTACCATCATGCTGGCCAACGACCGGCTGAAGGATATGCTGAAGCTGCCGGCGGAGCTTCTGGAAGTCGGCAAAGACTGGTCCGCGGCGTTCGATTATTGCGCGCAACGCGGAGACTTTGGCGAGGATGCCGAGGCCGTGCGGGCATCGTGGGGAGAAAGCGTTGCTGCCGGCAAGCCGATCTCCTGCATATTTCAGATTGAAGGCGATCACTGGATGCAGCTCGATGCCGCCCTCGGAGAGCATCGCCGCTGGACGGTGGCGCTGACCGATGTCACAGAGATGAAGGAGCGCGAGGCGGATTTGCAGATGCTCCTGGCGCGCAGCAATGCTGCGGACCGGGCGAAATCCGAGTTTCTGACCCATATGAGCCATGAAATCCGCACGCCGATGAACGGCGTCCTCGGCATGGCGGAATTGCTTGGCAAGACCGATCTCGATGCGAGGCAGAAGACCTTCGTCGATATCATCGTCAAGTCGGGCAATGCGTTGCTGACCATCATCAACGATATTCTCGATTTTTCCCGCATCGATACCGGCGAAATGCACCTGCGCAAAATGGCATTCGATCCTGCAGAGGCCGTCGAGGATATCGCGACCTTGCTGGCTGCCGCCGCATCGGAAAAGAATGTCGAGCTGATGGCGCGTATCGCTCCCGGCGTGCCGGCGGCGATACTCGGTGATGCCGGCCGCTTTCGCCAGATCGTGACCAATCTCGTCGGCAATGCGATCAAGTTCACCGAGCGAGGTCATGTACTGGTCGAACTGGATAGCCGGCCGGCAGCAGACGACAATATATTGCTCATGCTGCGTGTCGAAGACACCGGGATTGGCATTCCGGAAGAAAAGCTCGATACGATCTTCGACAAATTCTCATTGACGGATTCGTCCTTTGCGCGGCGGCTTGAGGGATCGGGCCTAGGGCTCGCCATCACGGCCGGTCTCGTCGATCTGTTTGGTGGCTCGCTGTCGGTGGAGAGTGAATGGGGGAAGGGATCGGTTTTCACCGTCCATCTGCCGATGCCGCTGGTTGCCGCGCGCGGCAAAGTCGCGGAGCTGCCGGCCAATGTCAGGGATGCCCGCGTCCTGATCGTGGAAGACGACCCGATCCATCGGCGCATCTTGACCGAGCAGCTGCTGCAATGGGGCTTCGACGGATATGCCGCCGAGGATGGCAGGACCGCGCTCGCCATTCTGGAGGCTGCCTTCGATATGGGCGTATCGGTCGATGCGATCATCGTCGACTACAGCATATCAGGCATGAACGGCTATCAGGTCGCGACCGCCGTGCGCGCCGATCCGCGTTTCGACACGCTGCCTATCGTGTTCCTGACGTCGATGGGTGTCGCCGGTTGCGATAGGGAATTCGCCGCCGTCAACGGCCAGGCGCATTTGATGAAGCCTGTGCGCGCCAATGTGCTGCGCAACACGATCGTCGATGTCGTGCGCGCATCCCGGCGGAAGAAACTGGGAGAGCCATCGGCTCCCATTGACCGTCGGCTGCCACTGGAGGCAGAAGCGGCCGCTGCGATCGAGGCTACGGATCGGATGACCTCGACCAAGTCTGGCAACGCCATCGACGTCCTCGTGGCCGAGGACAACGAGGTGAACCAGATCGTCTTCACGCAGATCCTGCAGGCGACCGGCTTGCGGTTCCTCGTCGTGGAGAACGGTCAGGCGGCCGTCGACGCATGGCGCCAGCTGCGGCCGTCGCTGATCCTCATGGATGTGTCCATGCCGGTCATGAATGGTCATCAGGCGACCCGCATGATCCGGCAGTTCGAGACGCAGGCCGGGCAGGGATGGCACGTACCCATTGTTGGGGTTACGGCGCAGGCACTGGATGTTGATCGCATCACATGCATGCAGTCGGGCATGGACGATTGCATGTCCAAGCCGATCAGCCCCGAACTTCTCGAGACGAAGATCCGGCGCTATCTGGGCGATACCGCTCTCGTGGCTGATCGCTCGAAGAACTAGCGTTCAGATCTAGACTTGGACGCATGGTTGGATGCCGTCTTTCGGCCAGCGCTACGGTCGCGGCCGTCAGCCATCGGTGGAAACGGTAACGGATTTCCAGGCTTCCATCTCTTGCTTGAGGCGCTCGATCCTGTCCGATACAAGTCCAAGGGCATCGCTGCCGAGCAGGAGCTGTGGCGGAGGGGCGTCCGATTCGATCAAGTCCAGAACGGCAGCCGCAAGCTTGTCGGGATCGCCGAGCTGCTTACCGCTTTTGGATTGCCGCGCCTGCCGGATCGGATCGAACAGCGCGTCATAATCCGCGATTGATCGTTCGGTCCGGACCATCGAGCGCCCGGCCCAGTCGGTCCGGAAGGAGCCGGGGCAAAGGGCGGTCACCCGAACGCCGAATGGTGCCATCTCCGCTCGCATGACCTCCGAGATGCCCTGAAGGGCGAACTTGCTTCCGCAGTAATAGGCGATGCCGGGCATGGTGATCATGCCGCCCATGGAAGTGACGTTGACGATGAAGCCGCTGCGTCTTTGGCGGAAGCGCGGCAGGAAGGCCTTCGCGACCGCAACGGCGCCGAAGACGTTCACGTCGAACTGGCGCCGCATCTCCTCGAGGGGCGACTCCTCAAGAATTCCCTCGTGGCCGTAGCCGGCATTGTTGATCAGCACGTCGACCGGTCCATGATCTTCTTCCGTCTGTCGAACGACGTCTGCAATCCGGTCGAATTCCGTCACATCGCACAGGACGGGCCGCACTGCCGGCAAGCGTTCCGCCAGGGCTGCCCGCGACTGTTCCGAGCGGATGGTGCCAATAACCTTGTGGCCATTCCGGATCGCGGCGGCCGCAATTGCAAAGCCGAAGCCCGAATTCGCTCCGGTGATGAAAAAAGTCTTCTGTGACATGGTCGAAATCTCGTCTTGATTGCTTGATGCCTATGACAGATAATCTTCGAAATCATCGCCTGCGATTGCAAAAACTATGGACATCTTGCCAAATCCTCTGAAACCGGAAGACGAAGGCTCGAAGCGCCGGGAGTTGGTGGAGCTGGCGGGGCTTCTTGCTCCCAGCCAGGGATACAATCCAATAGCGCTTGCCGGGGTTCGTATTCTTAGGACCGAAGCAGTCCTTCATGATGTCCCCGTGCTCTACAAGCCGGGCGCGGTCTTTGTCCTGCAGGGGCGAAAGCAGGGCGTGCTGGAAGGCGAGGTCTATCTCTACGATGAGGAGCATTATCTGGCCGTGTCGGTGCCCGTTCCGTTCCGGATGGAATCATCAGCCAGCGCAGAACGCCCTTTGCTTGCCGTTTATCTCGAGTTCGACATGCTTCTCGCTGCGGAGATCGCCTCTGAAGTGAGGGCGAGACAGCCTGAACCGATGGCCGGCAAAGTGAGAAGCCTGATATCGAGCAGAATGGAGCCGATGATCGAGGATGTCGTGCTGCGTTTGCTGCGGGCGCTCAGCGATCCTGTCGAGCTTGCGGTTCTGGGAGCAGGCATCCTGCGCGAGCTGCACTACCGCGTTCTCGTTGGCCCACAGGGCGGAGCGATGATCTCAGCGCTTCAGCAGCAGGGCATTTCCGGGAAGATCGTGCGAAGCCTGGCCCGATTGCGCGAAACTTACAGTTCCGAGATTTCGGTTGCCGCGCTGGCGCGTGAGGCGGGGATGAGCGTTCCCTCTTATCACGCCCATTTCAAGGCTCTGACGGGCAGCAGTCCGATACAATATGTGAAGGCGATGCGGCTCCACGAGGCACGGTTGATGATCGCGCGTCAAAGTGGGACGATTGCGGAGGTGGCGGTATCGGTCGGCTATGCCAGTGCTGCCCAGTTCAGCCGGGATTTCAAACGGCACTTCCGGCGGACGGCCTCGCAAGAGGCCAAGTGGGTTCGCCAGCATCTTGGCGAGCTCATCTGAATCCCCAAGATGCTTGCCGCCTGGCGCGGCACATCAGCTCCGGCCTCAGGCGGGCTTGATGCCGCAGAGCATTTCGCGCTTGCCGGCGAAGCCTTTGCGCCGCTCCACCATGAAGCCTGCCGCCTGCAGGTTTCGTCGCACGAAGCCAGCCGCTGCGTAGGTGGCGAAGGTGCCGTTCGGAACCGTCTTGTCATGGAGTGTCCGCATCAATTCCGGCGACCACATGTCGGCATTGCGCGATGGTGCGAAGCCATCGAGATACCAGGCATCAAACCCTTGTTCGGCGCGGCTGACGCCTTCGAGAGCCGGACCGCAAACGAGGCTGAGGCGCGTATTTGCATTTAGCCTCAGCGACACGACACTCTGCGGGTTGTCCGGCCAGGCTGCGGCAAGAGCCTGTCGCTCGCTGTCGATTTCGGGCCAGTGCGATAAGGCACGGTCGATTTCCTCGGCCCGCATCGGATAGAGTTCGAAGGACATGAAGTGCAGGTTTGAGCCAGGGGCAGCCTGCTGCCGCCACTGGCGCCAGGTCTCGCAGAAGTTCAGGCCGGTGCCGAAGCCGAGTTCACCAATGAGAAAATCCTGCCGCCCTTGCCAGCGGGCAGGCAGGCCGTTACCGGCCAGGAAGACATGGCCGCATTCCAGCCTGCCGTCGGTCTGGCAATAAAAATGGTCGCCAAACGCGGTCGAATAGGGCATATCGCCGTCGCGCCATTCGAGCTCCGGGCTTGCCGCATGAGTTTCGGACGCCTTGGTCCGATCGGAAACTGGATCTGTCATGGAAAGAGCCGATAATCCTCCGAGACCTGCCGGTCAATCGTCCGTCGATCTGCTGATCGTCGGCGGCGGGATCATGGGGCTATGGGCGGCCGTCCATGCCGAGCGTCTTGGTATCCCGACATTGCTTGTCGAAGCCGGCCGTTTCGGGCAGGGGGCGAGCGGCGGTCTGCTTGGCGCGCTGATGCCGCACATGCCGGATAAATGGTCGGACAAGAAGCAGTTTCAGTTCGATGCGCTTGTCGCGCTGGAGGAGGAGATTGCGGCCCTGGAAGCGGAGACCGGTTTTTCAGCTGGTTATCGTCGCGCCGGTCGCTTGATTCCGTTGCCAAAGCCGCATCTGAGGCAGATTGCGCTTGGCCATTCCCGGGATGCGGAAACGCGTTGGCGGCATAGGGATCGGCAGTTTCACTGGCATGTGCTGGATGTCGCACCAATCGAGGGCTGGATCGAACCTTCAGCCGGAGAAAGCGGATTTGTCCACGATACACTGGCGGCCCGCGTCGCGCCGCGCGCGTTTCTGGAGGTCCTGCGGAGGTTTCTGGCAGCGGCGCGACATGTTCGGCTTTGCGAGGGCGTTACCGTCGAGAATATCGATCCGGAGCGGGGCATTGCGCGTTCAAGCGATGGCGACATTCGCTTCGGCCGTTGCGTCCTTTCTGCCGGCTACCGTTCATTTCCGATCCTTGATGAATTGACGGAGGGACGCAAAGCCTCGCTCGGCCAACCGGTCAAAGGGCAAGCGGCGATGCTGAAGGCCGATGTCGACGGCGACATGCCCGTTATTTTCCGCGATGGCCTCTACATCGTTCCGCATGAGAATGGATTGGTCGCGGTCGGCAGCACGAGCGAGAACCGATTTGACGATCCCTTATCGACGGACGGGCAGCTCGATAACTTGCTCAATGCGGCGCGCATCATGGCGCCGGTGCTGGCTGGCGCTGAAGTCGTTGAGCGTTGGGCGGGCTTGCGTCCGAAGGCTGTGGATCGCGATCCGATGGTGGGTGCGCATCCTGATCGTCCCTCGCTGATTGCGCTCACGGGTGGCTTCAAGGTGAGCTTTGGGCTGGCGCATAGGCTCGCGGAGGCGGCGGTGCGCGAGGCGGCGGGGGTGCCAGGTCGCTTCAACTTGCCGCAGAGTTTCACTTTAGCGAGTCATATTTCAGTCATATCACATAAAACGTGAATTCAGGCCTCTTCCGGGTCGTCAATCTGTCACGCAAATCACCTATCTCCTTGGCCATCGGTGCCGGTTCGGTCTGCTGACGTTACGCCCTGGAGGAATTTTATGCGGTATGCCATTTGCTTCACACCGTCTGCGAGCGATCCGCTGACGCTTGTGGCCGCGAATTGGCTCGGCCGCAATGTCTATTCCGGCGAGATGGTCGATCCGCCGGCGGTCCGTGGGCTTGGTATCCATGAGATCGCTTTCTACACCGCGGTTCCGCGCCGCTATGGCTTCATGGGGATTCTGAAGGCGCCGTTCCGGCTGGCCGAGGATATGTCCGAGGCGGGGCTGCTGCGCGACCTGATGCGGTTCTCCGGCACGGTCGCGCCCTTCGAAATCCCAAGGCTCGAGGTCGCGCGCCTCGGCGGTGCGCTGGGCCTTGTTCCCTCCGCACCAAGCCAGCAGATGCATTTCCTCGCGGCATCGCTGGTGCAGACCTTCGATCAATACCGGGCTCCTTTGAGCGAAGCGGAAATAGAGCGCATCGATCCGGATGGGCTTTCCGCGACGCAGTTCGCCAATCTGCATCGCTGGGGGTATCCGCATGTCATGGACGAGTTCCGCTTCCAGATGATGCTGACAGGGACGGTAAGCCCAGCCGACATGGCGCGCATCGAGCGTGCGCTGCGCAATTTCTTCGAACCCGCTTTGGCTGCGCCCATTCCCGTTTCCAATATCGCGCTGATGATGGAAGAAGGCGCCGGCGGTCCCTTCCGGGTGCACTCGCTGCATCCGATGGGAAAGGTCAGCGCCCGCAAGATCGCCTAGATTAGCGACTGGCGTTCACGCCAATACCCCGCTTTGAAGCGAAAGTGATTTTCCCACTTTCCGTCTCGACTTTCGCGGCGTGGATGCTACCGTTCCGCGATCAGAGAAGGTGCTTCAATGTCGGAAATCTATCCCCGTAATCTCATCGGCTATGGCCGCAATACGCCGGATCCGAAATGGCCCGGCGATGCCCGCATCGCGGTGCAGTTCGTGATCAACTATGAGGAGGGCGGAGAAAGCTGTATTCTCGACGGTGATCCTGGGTCGGAAAACCTGCTCTCCGAGATCGTCGGCGCAGCCTCCTGGCCGAACCAGCGCAATCTCAACATGGAATCGATCTACGAATACGGTTCGCGCGCCGGCTTCTGGCGGCTGTGGCGCATGTTCACCGAGCTCAAGGTTCAGACGACGGTCTATGGCGTGACGCTGGCCATGGCACGCAATCCGGAAGCGGTTGCCGCCATGAAGGAAGCCGGCTGGGAAATCGCCAGCCATGGCTATCGCTGGCTGGAATACAAGGATTTCTCCGAGGATCTGGAGCGTAAGCACATTCTCGAGGCCGTTCGGCTGCATACCGAACTCACCGGCGAACGGCCCTACGGCATGTACCAGGGCAAGCCTTCCGACAATACGCTACGGCTCGTTATGGAGGAGGGCGGTTTCCTCTATTCCTCCGATTCCTATGCCGACGATCTGCCCTTCTGGGTCGATGGTCTCAACGGCAAGCCGTTTCTGATCATTCCCTATACGCTTGAGACCAACGACATGCGCTTTGCGACGCCCCAGGGCTTCAATTCCGGCGACCAGTTCTTCACCTATCTGAAGGACGCCTTCGACACGCTGTACGAAGAGGGTAAGCATGGTAGCCCGAAGATGATGTCCGTTGGTCTGCACTGCCGTCTCGTCGGCCGCCCCGGCCGCGCCGCCGCGCTGCGTCGGTTCATCGAATATGTGCAAAAGCACGACAAGGTCTGGATCCCTCGGCGAATCGAGATCGCCAACCATTGGTATGAAAATCACCTTCCCGGGGGCGCTCTCTGATATGATCTCGCGGGACGATTTTGTCGGCCGCTTCGGCGGCGTCTTCGAACATTCGCCTTTCGTTGCCGAGCGCGCCTACGATCAGGGCGCTATTGCCGAGCCGTTGACTTCCGGCGGCGTGCATACCGCGCTGGTGCGGGCCTTCCGCGCCGCTAGTGAGGCGGAACGACTTGGCGTGCTGCGGGCGCACCCCGATCTCGCGGGGCGACTGGCGATTGCCGGCCAGCTGACCGAGGATAGCCGCAGGGAGCAGGCCGGTGCCGGGCTCGACCGGCTGAGCCCCGAGGAGCACGCCCGCTTTACCGAACTCAATGCTGCCTATGTGACGAAATTCGGCTTTCCCTTCATCATCGCAGTCAAGGGGCTCGGCAAGTACGATATTCTCGTCGCCTTCGAGACGCGGATAAACAATAGCAGCGATGCGGAGTTCGCGACGGCCGCTGCGCAGGTCGAGAAGATCGCTCTCTTGCGTCTGCAATCCATGCTGCCTGAAGCCTGATGCGCGGTCTGTGGGCCGCCATCCTTCCTAATCATGTCTCCGCATGGGTTTCCCATGAATGTGCGTGCTATTTTTCGGTCCGTTCATGGCTTAGTATCCGCTTGATGGAACACCAAGCCATGAGGCCGTGGAAACATTGGGCAGAGATAGAAGCGGACAGATGAGCGGCGACGCTAAAGGGCGCGTCTTCGTGGAGACAGCGGGCATCGCCGGCGAAAGGAAGTCGGCATGAGCCTGGATCGGTTGATCGCCTACCTTGAGCGCATGCAGCAAGCTGCATCCGAAACCGGTCAATTCCTCCGGGACGTCGATCAAGCCGCCTTTTTCCAGGGTGTCGAGAAACAGCGCGCCGTCGGCATGAATCTTCTGCTGATCGCCGAGGTTGCCGCCCGCATTGCCGAGGAATATCCGGAGTTTGTCGTTGACCATCCGGAGCTGCCTTGGCATGTCATGCAGGACTTCCGGAATCGGATTGCGCAAGGATATGTCGACATCGAGTTGTCGGCCCTCTGGGATATCGTGCACAAATCTCTTCCGGAGTTGCTCCTGCAACTGGACTCCATTCGCCATTGGCGAGCGGAAGGCGAATAATCAGTCAATGACACAAAATCTAGACATCAATCCTTTGACAAAGGCCGCGTTCGAGCCATTCGGTGATGTGATCGAGGCCGATCCTGCGACCATGCGGTACATCAATGGCGGCACGACCGAGCGTTTTCATGCGTTGTCGAACGCTGAAGCTCTCGGTGACGGCGCGCGGGTTATCCTGAACCTCTTTCGCGGTCAGCCGCGTGCTTTTCCCTTCTCGATCGACATGATGGAGCGCCATCCCTTCGGCAGCCAGTGTTTCGTGCCGCTGAACGGCCGTCCGTTCCTTGTCGTCGTCGCAGAGGATGAGGGCGGCAAGCCGGGCAGGCCGCAGGTCTTCCTTGCGCGCGGCGACCAGGGTGTGAACTATCGGGTCAATGTCTGGCATTATCCCCTGATGGCACTCGACGAGCAGAGCGATTTCCTTATCGTGGATCGCGATGGATCGGAGAACAACCTCGAGGAATATTTCTTCGACACGCCCTTCGTCATTGGAGCACCGACGCTATGACCGGACTGACCACCCATGTGCTCGATACCGCTCTCGGCAAGCCGGCCGAAGGTCTGGTGATCGATCTCTTCAGGATCGAGGGCGATGCTCGCAGGCATGTGAAGACGGTTACGACCAACTCGGACGGCCGCGTGGATGGTGGTCCAATTCTCATCGGCGAAAGCTTCGTTGCCGGCACCTATGAATTGCTGTTTCGCGCCGGGGACTATCTGCGTGCCAGCGGCACCAAGCTGCCGGAGCCGGCTTTCCTCGATCTCGTACCCATCCGCTTCGGCATTGCCGATACGACGGCGCATTACCACGTGCCGCTGCTGATCTCGCCCTACGGCTATTCCACCTATCGCGGGAGCTGAGACATGCGCTTCGCAGCCATTGCGGACATCCACGGCAACCATCTGGCGCTCGAGGCCGTGCTTGCCGATATCCGCAGGCAGGGCATCACCGAGATCGTCAATCTCGGCGACTGTTTCAGCGGGCCGCTTACCGCGGGCAAGACGGCGGATATGCTGCTGAAACTGAATGCGCCAACGGTGCGCGGCAATCACGACCGCTATCTGATCGAAGTGGCGCCCGAGGCGATGCATATTTCAGATCGCGCAGCGCATTCTGAACTGACGGAACGTCACCTCGAATGGCTGCGCGCCTTGCCCGTCAGTACAGTTTATCTGGGTGAGGCCTATCTCTGCCACGCGACCCCGGCTGAAGATAATGTTTATTGGCTCGAATCCGTCTCGCCGGACGGTCAGGTCTATCTGAAGCCGCTGGAAGAGATCGAGGCGCTTGCCACCGGCGTCGATTTCCCGCTGATCCTATGCGGGCATACCCATATTCCGCGTATCGTCAGGCTTTCTGATGGGCGCCTGATCGTCAATCCCGGCAGCGTCGGCTGCCCGGCCTATGACGATGATCTACCTTATTATCACAAGGTGGAAGCCGGTCATGCCTTTGCTTCTTACGCTATTCTGGAAAAGATCGGGAACACTTGGCTGCCGGTCTTCCGGCAGGTCGCCTATGATCACATGGTGATGGCGAAGCTTGCGGCGCAGAATGGCCGCGAGGAGTGGGCGAGCGGTCTGGCGACGGGCTGGCTGCGTTAGAAATCAGCCAGGATCGACCGATCCACCGCCTTGATGTCCCGCTTGCCGCAGAGCGCCATGGAAATATCGAGTTCCTTGCGGATGATTTCGAGCGCGAGCGTCACCCCTTCCTGGCCCATGGCGCCCAGGCCATAGAGGAAAGGGCGGCCGATGAAGGTGCCCTTGGCGCCGAGTGCTACCGCCTTGAGCACGTCCTGGCCGGAGCGGATGCCGCCATCCATATGCACCTCGATCTTGTCTCCGACGGCATCGACGATCCATGGCAGCATGCTGATGGAGGAGTGGGCGCCGTCGAGCTGCCGTCCGCCGTGATTGGAGACGATGATGGCGTCGGCGCCGACATCGACGGCCGCCTTTGCATCCTCGACGTCGAGAATGCCCTTGATGATCAGCGGGCCGCCCCATTGCTCCTTGATCCAGGCGACGTCGCTCCAGGAGAGCTTGGGGTCGAACTGCGAATGCGTCCAGTGCGACAGCGTCGTCATGTCGGAAATATCCTTGGCATGGCCGATAATATTGCCGAAGGAGCGGCGCTTGGTCTTCAGCATACCCATACACCAGCCCGGCCGCGTCGCCATCTGCCAGAGATTTTTCGCCGTCATTTTCGGCGGTGCCGACAATCCGTTGCGGATATCGTTGTGGCGTTGCCCGAGGATCTGCAGGTCGGCCGTCAGCACCAGCGCCGAGCATTTCGCCGCCTTGGCGCGTTGGATGAGGTTCAGGACGAAATCGCGGTCCTTCATGACGTAGAGCTGAAACCAGAAGGGCTGCTTCGTCACCGAGGCGATATCCTCGATCGAGCATATGCTCATGGTCGACAGCGTGAAGGGAATGCCGAACTCCTCGGCTGCGCGCGCTGCCAGCATCTCGCCATCGGCGTGCTGCATGCCGGTCATCCCTGTCGGCGCCAGCGCCACCGGCATCGAGGACTTCTGGCCGACCATGGTGGTTGCCAGCGACCGGTCCGACATGTCGACGAGGACGCGCTGGCGCAGCTTGATCTTGGCGAAATCCGCCTCGTTCGCCCGATAGGTCGATTCCGTCCAGGAGCCGGAATCGGCGTATTGGAAGAACATTTTCGGCACGCGCCGCTGCGCAAGCGTTTTCAGTTCGGCGATGGTCAGCGGCGCGGTCATGGCTCTTTGCCCTCTGGATGGTTACATGGAGGCGGGTTGGGATTGCCTCATTGCTGGATGGATTTCATCGGCTTTCCAGCAACATAAGTTTCGGCGACCGCCCGGTCGTCGCCCATAGTCTGAAGCAGGAACAGCTCTTCGGTAAGGCTCTTCGTCACCTCCATCTTCAGCGCCATGGCTGGCGTTGCCGCTGCATTCAGCACGATGAGGTCGGCTTCCGTGCCGGGATCAAGCGTGCCGATCTTGTCGACGAGGGAGAGCGCCTCGGCGTTGCCGCGTGTCATGTAGTAATAGCTTTCCAGCGGGTTCAGGCGTTCTCCGAGCAGCTGCTGGATCTTGTAGGCCTCGTCCATCGTGCGCAGCATGGAATAGCTGGAGCCGCCGCCGATATCGGTGGCGACACCGATACGGACAGGCTTCTGGCGGCGGGCCAGCGCCTTCAGCGGGAATAGGCCGGAGCCGAGGAAGAGGTTCGAGGTCGGGCAATGCACCGCGACCGCACCGGCCTCGCTCATGGCATCGGCTTCGCGCTCGGAAAGGTGGATCGCATGACCGAACAGGCTCTTTGGTCCAAGCAGCCCGTAGCGCGCATAGATATCGGTATAGTCGATCGCTTCCGGATAGAGCTCGCAGGTAAAGGCGATCTCGTCGTGGTTCTCGGACAGATGCGTCTGGATATGCAGGTCTGGGAATTCACGGGCAAGCGCGGCCGTTGCTTCCATCTGCGCCGGCGTCGAGGTGATGGCGAAGCGCGGCGTGATGGCGACATGGTTGCGGCCCTTGCCGTGCCAGTCTGATATCACCTGGCGGGTCTCGTCATAGCCCATCTCAGGCGTGTCGAGCAGGCCCTGCGGCGCATGGCGGTCCATCATCACCTTGCCTCCCACCATGCGCATGTTGCGGCGCATGGCTTCGGCAAAATAGGCGTCGGCGGAGGTTTTATGTACCGAGCAGTAGGCAACGGCCGTCGTGGTGCCGTGGCGGATCATCTCGTCGTAGAAATGCGTGGCGATGCGCTCGGCATGCGCGCTTTCGACGAAGCGGCATTCCTCGGGGAAGGTGTAGGTGTTCAGCCATTCCAAGAGGTTGGCGGCATAGGAGGCGATCACCTGCATCTGCGGGAAATGCAGGTGCATGTCGATGAAGCCGGGCAGGATCAGATGCGGGCGGTGGTCGACTTCGGCGGCACCTTCCGGCGCCCGCGCCTTTATATCAGCATAGGGCCCGGTCGCGACGATCATGCCGTTCTCGATCAGCAGGCCGCCGTCGCTTTCATAAGCATAGCTGCCCGTATCATCGAGGCTTTGCGGCAGGCGCTTGAAGGAAAGCAGTCGGCCGCGCAGAAGGGTGGTCATTGGCTTTTTTCTCCGATGGAGCTTTCGAACCAGGCGACCAGCAATTTGCGTTCCTCCGGCGTCACCTCGGTGACATTGCCCGGAGGCATGGCATGGCTGCGGCCGGCCTGAATATAGATCTCCCGGGCATGCATAGCGATTTGCTCGTCATTTTCCAGCATTACGCCCTTTGGCGGCCGAACAATCCCCTCATAGACGGGTTCGGCCGAATGGCACATGGTACAGCGCGTCGAAACTATTTCTTTGACGGACGAGAAATGTATATCCGAGGCATATTGCTGGAAGGCGGGAGGAATTGCATTGGCCTCCTTCTCCTCGGTCAGCACCTTGGGAACGGTCGAAAGCCACATGATGACAATGAAGAGGACGACGGTAACGATCCAGGTCCAGGTTGGATGACCCTTGCGGGCGTGTGTCGTGTTGAACCAGTGACGGATGGTGACCCCCATGAGGAAAACCAGCGCCGCGATCACCCAATTATAGGCAGTGCCGAAAGCCAGCGGATAGTGGTTCGACAGCATGAAGAAGATGACAGGCAGCGTCAGATAGTTGTTGTGCAGCGAGCGCTGCTTGGCGATACGGCCATATTTAGGGTCGGGCGTGCGGCCGGCAATGAGGTCTGCGACAACGATCTTCTGATTGGGAATGATGATCATGAAAACGTTCGCCGACATGATCGTCGCGGTGAATGCGCCGAGATGCAGGAAGGCGGCGCGGCCGGTGAAGAGATGCGTGTAGCCCCAGGCCATGAAGACCAGGACGGCGTAAAGCACGATCATCAGGCCCCAGGTGTTGTTGCCGAGCGGGGACTTACAAAGCAGGTCGTAGACGATCCAGCCGCCGGCAAGCGAAGCGAGCGAAATCAGGATCGCAACGGGAACGCTGACATCGAGCACATGCCTGTCGATGAGGAAGAGGTTGGCGCCGCCGTAGTAGACGATGCACAGCATCAGGAAGCCGGAAATCCAGGTGAAATAGCTTTCGTATTTGAACCAGGTCAGATGCTCCGGCATCTGCGCGGGAGCCACGAGATATTTCTGGATATGATAAAAGCCGCCACCGTGGACTTGCCATTCTTCGCCATAGGCGCCGGGCGGAAGATGGGGACGCTTGACCAGCCCGAGATCGAGCGCGATGAAGTAGAAGGACGAACCGATCCAGGCAATGGCGGTTATGACGTGGAACCAGCGGGCGGCAAAGGCCAGCCATTCCCACGCTATGGCGTATTCATACATTCAGTTCCCCTTTTCTTCCTCCGACTCCGCACCTTGCAAAATGTTGGCGGCGGAGGGAAGGGGAGAGTTTGCTGCGTCAGCAAAAAGCTACGCTCTTGTCTGGCGCCCCGGCCGCATTAGATCAGATTATGGCAGTTTTTTAATAATACGCCCTCGGCTGCTTGGAGCGGGCCGTGTCCGCGGCAGCCGTCTATCTTTCGACGGAGAATTGCCCATGCGTGGTATTCTGACGTTCGTATTTTTTCTTCTCTCCGCAGCCTTCGCCCTGGCGCACGAGGCGCCCTCCGGCTGGTCCTACGACCCATATTGCTGCAATGGTGACAGCAAGACGGGCGATTGCGAGATGATCCCCTCGCGCACCGTCACCATTGTACCCGGCGGTTATCGAGTGACGCTCAATCCGGGCGATCATCGCTACATAACCCACGCGCATATCTTCAATCTGCCGCAGCAGAAAACCATGCGTTCGCCCGACGGAGCCTATCATCTCTGTCTGTTTCCGGATGAGAATACGCCGCGCTGCTTTTATGCACCCGACATGGACTATTGAGCGCTATTCCAGCGGCATGCCGAACTCGCGGAGAATCCAATCCCTGAAGGCGCGGATGCGCGGCGTATGGCGCCTATTCTCCGGATAGGCGATCCAGTAGTCCGTATTGTCGGACGAAAGAATATCGAAGGGCTGTATCAGCCGACCGGAAGCCAGATCATCCGCATAGAACTCCGGGGTCAGGATGGCTACGCCCTGACCGGCCAATGCCGCGCTCGCCTCGAAGGACTGGGCACCAAGCCTGCTTCGCGGCCGGCCCTGAAGGCCGGGATCGGGAACGCCGGCCTCCTTGAACCATTGCGCCCACCATGGGTCGCCTGCGTCGATGATGCGGAGCTTCAGGAGATCGGCCGGTTCGTGTATGCCGCCGATGGTCTCAGCAAGTGCCGGGCTCAGCATCGGCGTGAAATAGACCTTCATCAGGAGGTGTGAGCGCAGGCCGGGCCACTGGCCACGACCGGTGCGGATGGCGATGTCAGACGGCTCCCGTGAGAAGTCGATGATAGAGCCGGAGGTATCCAGCCGGACAGCGATATTGGGATGTTTGAGCTGAAAAGACCCGACATGACGAGCCAGCCACTGTGAGGCGAAGGTGGGCGTCGAATGAATGCGCAGCGTCGTTTCGGCATCGCCACTGATCGAGGCCATGGCCTCCTGCAGCAGGGCAAAGGCTTCAGCCACTTTCGGCGCGAGCTGCGCTCCCGCCTCGGTCAACAGGATCTGCCTCGGGCGACGCAGGAATAGCGGCTCGCCCACGGTCTCTTCCAGCAACTTGATCTGATAGCTGACCGCCGTCTGCGTCATGCCAAGCTCCTCACCTGCACGCGTAAAACTGGCAAGCCGCGCGGCGGCCTCGAAGACGCGGAGCGCATTCAGCGGGAGACGTTTTGAGAGCTTCATGGATAAGTTCTCTTTATGTATGGAGACGATAGTTCGATTGGAATTCCAGCATTTTTCGCGCCAGACTGCAATTCATATCATTGATCCGACTGAGGTATTGTCATGGATTGCTATGTCGTGGAACAGGTGGAAACCGCAAGGCCAGGGACTCTGGCTCGCCTTCTGGAATCGTTGGCGCAGGCCTTCGTCAAGCACGCGGAGCCGTCGCCGCATCTCGATCTCGACGAGATGCCGGACCGCGTGAAGCGGGACCTTGGATTTCTTGATGGGCGGGAGCCGCGTTATGATGACTGCCGACTGTCGTAGGTGGCAAGGAGCGAATACCCGGGGAGGGTAATCACATCCCCTTCAGCCGCTCGACTGCCATGAGCACCCGTTCCGGTGTTGCCGGCGCATCGAGGCGCGGGCATATGCGATAATCCGCGACGCTGGCGACCGCCATCGATAGTGCCTCCAGCACCGAGATCGGCAGCATGAAAGGTGGCTCGCCCACGGCCTTCGAGCGGCCGATGGTCGCCTCCGTATTTTCAGACCATTCCGCCAGCCGGACGTTGAAAATCTTCGGCCGGTCGGAGGCAAGCGGGATCTTGTAGGTCGATGGCGCGTGCGTGCGCAGCCGGCCCTTGGCATCCCACCAGAGCTCTTCGGTCGTCAGCCAGCCCATCCCCTGCACGAAGGCACCTTCGACTTGGCCGATATCGATCGCAGGATTGAGGGAGCGACCGACGTCATGAAGGATATCGGCGCGGTCGATCAGGTATTCGCCCGTCAGCGTATCGATCGACACTTCCGAACAGGCGGCGCCGTAGGAGAAGTAGTAGAAGGGTGTGCCGCGGCCGGCCTTGCGATCCCAATGGATCTTCGGTGTTTTGTAGAAGCCGGCGGCCGAGAGCTGCACGCGGGCGAAATAGGCCTGCTTTACGAAATCGGGGAAGGGGATTTCCGTTTCTCCGATGCGCACACGGTTCGGCAGAAACTGCACCTCCTCGGCGCCAACGCCCCATTTTTCAGCCGCGAAGGCGACGAGCCTTCCCTTGATCTGCCGGGCAGCGTCATAGGCTGCCATGCCGTTCAGGTCGGAGCCGGAGGAGGCTGCTGTCGCCGATGTATTCGGCACCTTGCCTGTTGTCGTCGCGGTGATCTTCACGCGGTCGATATCGACCTGGAAACTATCGGCCAGAACCTGCGCCACCTTGGTATAAAGGCCCTGGCCCATTTCGGTGCCGCCGTGGTTCAGATGGATGGAGCCATCCTGGTAGATATGCACCAGCGCGCCCGCCTGATTGAAGGCGGTCATGGTGAAGGAGATGCCGAATTTCACCGGCGTCAGCGCGATGCCCTTGCGAATGAAGCGGCTGGAACGGTTGAATTCGATGATGGCCTTGCGCCGCGCCTGATAGTCGGAACTCTGGTCGAGCTCGTCGACGATGCGGTTGATGATATTGTCAGTGACCTCCTGGTGATATGGCGTCAGTGTCCGGCCGGAGCCTGGTTGACCATAGAAATTGGCGCGGCGCACCTCCAGCGGGTCCTTGCCGAGCGCGTAGGCGATCTCCTCGATCATGCGCTCGCCGCCGACCATCCCTTGCGGGCCGCCGAAGCCGCGGAAGGCGGTGTTGGAGACGGTGTGCGTCTTCAACGGCTTCGAGACCAGATGGACATGCGGGTAGAAATAACTGGAATCTGCATGGAAGAGCGCGCGATCGGTAACCGGGCCGGAAAGATCGGAGGAGAAGCCGCAGCGCGCGGCATAGGTGGCATCGACGGCGTGGATGCGACCTTCGTCGTCGAATCCGACTTCGTAATCCACCAGGAAGTCGTGCCGCTTGCCTGTGGCGCTCATGTCTTCGTCGCGATCGGGCCGGAATTTCACGGCGCGCCCGAGCTTTTTCGCGGCGACGGCAGCGAGCGCCGCGAACTGGTTGCCCTGCGTCTCCTTGCCGCCGAAGCCGCCGCCCATGCGGCGCACATTGACGGTCACGGCATTGGAGGGAATGCCGAGAGCATGGCCGACGATATGCTGGATTTCGCTCGGATGTTGTGTTGACGACCAGACAGCCACTTCATCATCCTCGCCGGGGATTGCCATGGCGATATGACTTTCGAGATAGAAGTGCTCCTGACCGCCGATGCGCATCTGCGCCTTGATGCGATGCTTTGCATTCGCCATCTCGGTTTCAGGCTCGCCCCGCTTCAGCGTCATCGGCTCGTAGACGAGCGGTGCGCCATTGGCGAGCGCCCCGTCGATATCGCTCCAATGCGGCAGGTCGCGATAATCGATCTTGGCAAGCCGGGCGGCCCGGCGGGCAGCATCGCGGGTCTCGGCGATAACGGCCAAGATCGGCTGGCCGTGGAATTCGACCTTGGTTTCGGCGAGCAGCGGCTCGTCATGCATGCCGTTGGAGCTGGTGTCGTTGACGCCGGGAATATCGGCGCCCGTGAAGACCCAGACGACGCCGGGATAGGCTTTGACATCAGAGAGATCGATGCCGGCAATCTCGGCATGGGCGCGATCGGAAAGACCGAGTGCTCCATGCAGCAGGCCGGCGGGCTCGGGAATATCATCGATATAATCGGCGGCTCCGGTGACGTGCTTGTGCGCGGAGTCATGGCGCAGCGAGCCATGCATCGAGCCGTTGATGACAACCTTGCGCTCTTCGAAGGTGGATTTGTCCATGCTTCAAGCCTCCGCGGCTTCCCTTCTCCCCAGTGGGGAGAAGGTGGCCGACAGGCCGGATGAAGGGAATGCATCGCGAAGCGATGCGTGTCCTGAGATCAGATGAAAGGATGCTTGCTCTTTGCCGCGTAACCCCCTCATCCGCCCTTCGGGCACCTTCTTCCCGAGGGGAGAAGGGGGAAGGGAGCGGCTGCCGTCATCCGGCGAAAGGTGCTGTGCCGTATCCAAGAAATACGGTCGAATAAATCCGAAATTCGTCATCATGCCAGCACCTCGAAGCGGCTCAATTCCTGCGGCGCGCCCGATGTTTCCAGGTAGAAGCGGATAAGGAGGTTCTTGGCGGTCAGCTGGCGGTATTCTGCCGAGGCGCGCCAATCGGTGAGCGGCGTGTAATCGGCGTCGAAGGCATTGCGTGCGGCCATAACGGTTGCTTCCGTCCATGGCTTGCCGATCAATTCCGCCTCGACGGTGCGGGCGCGTTTTGGTGTACCGGCCATGCCGCCGAAGGCGATGCGGATATCTTCGACATTACCGGCTGCATCCAATGACAGATGGAAGGCGCCGCAGGAGGCCGAAATATCCTCGTCGCGGCGCTTGGAGATCTTGTAGACAGCGAAATGCGCATCCTTGGCCGGATAGGGCACGAAGATGCTCTCGACGAACTCGCCGGGATTGCGGTCTTGCTTGCCGTAATCGATGAAAAAATCTTCGAGCGGCAGGCTGCGCATCCCCGCCGTCGAGCGCAGCGTCACCGTTGCGCCGAGCGCAATCAGTGGCGGCGGCGTGTCGCCAATCGGCGAACCGTTGGCGATATTGCCGCCGATCGTGCCCATGTTGCGCACCTGCTCGCCGCCGATACGGTTGATGAGATTGGCAAAGGCCGGGATCTTTTCGCCGACAATAGTAAAGGCGCGGCTGTAGGTGACGCCGGCGCCGATGGTCAGGCCCGCATCGTCAACGGTAATTTTCTGCAGATCGGTGAGATGGTTGATAAAGACGACCGGATTCAGCCGGCGCATCTGCTTGGTGACCCATAGGCCGACATCGGTCGAGCCGGCAACGACGGTCGCCTGCGGCTCGTCGGCAAGCACCTGTGCCAGTGCTGATGCGGAACCGGGGACGATAAGGCGATCCTCGCCCTCGGAAATCTCAATGGTATCGCCGCCCTGCATGGCCCACAGGCGGGCGATGATATCGGCTCTCGTCTTTTCGAGGGGGTCGAAGAGCGCGCTCGGCCGCTTCTGACTGACCTGTTCGGCCGCCTTGACGATCGGCTCGTAGCCCGTGCATCGACAGAGATTGCCCTGGAGCGACTTTTCGATCTGCGCCCGGCTCGGCTTTTCCGTCGTCAGCCAAAGGCCATATAGCGACATGACGAAGCCCGGCGTGCAGAAACCGCATTGCGAGCCGTGGCAATCGACTAGCGCCTGCTGCACAGGGTGAAGCGTGCCGTTTTGGGCGGCAAGGTGCTCGACGGTAACGACATGGGTCGCATGCAGCGAGCCGACGAAGCGGATGCAGGCGTTGACCGACTCATAATAGAGGCCGCCATCGATCAGGCGTCCCACAAGCACAGTGCAGGCGCCACAGTCGCCCTCCGCACATCCTTCCTTCGTTCCCGTCAGCCGTCGGTTGAGGCGCAGGAAGTCGAGCAGCGTCTCGGTGGGGCGCAGGCTGGATAGAATGATATCCTCGCCGTTGAGGATAAAGCGGATGCTGTCGCTCATGTTGTTCCCGTTTATTATTCGTTTGTCGGGGCCGGATGCGCGAACGAATCCGGCCCTAACCGTCTATGGTTATTCCGCGGTCCACCCACCGTCAATCGAGACATGTGTGCCGGTGACCTGGCGTGCCTCGTCGCTTGCGAGGTAGAGCGACAGGGCGCCGATCTCCTCGGCCTTGACAAACTCATGCGTCGGTTGAGCCTTGAGGATGACTTCGTTCTTGACCTGCTCCTCGGTCATGCCACGGGCCTTGGCGGTATCCGGGATCTGCTTCTCGACAAGCGGGGTCAGGACGTAGCCGGGGCAAATGGCGTTTACCGTCACGCCGAATTCGGCAAGCTCGAGCGCTGCCGTCTTCGTCAGGCCCAATATACCATGTTTTGCCGCGACATAGGCGGATTTGAAGGGCGAGGCGACCAAGCCGTGCGCCGAGGCGATGTTGATGATGCGCCCGTACTTCTTCGCCTTCATCAGCGGGATGGCGGCGCGGATGGTATGGAAGGAGCTGGAGAGATTGATCGCGATGATCTGATCCCATTTCTCGATCGGGAAATCCTCGATTTTCTCCACGTGCTGAATACCGGCATTGTTGACGAGAACATCGACGCTGCCGAAGGTGGAGTTGGCGGTCGCGATCAGATCGGCGATCTCGGCGGGCTTCGTCATGTCGGCCGGATGATAGATCACCTTGCCGCCGCCGGAGGCTTCGAGCTTCGTCTTGATCGCATCGATCTCCTCGGGCTTTCCGAAGCCGTTGATGACGACGTTATCGCCCTTGGCGGCAAAGGCAGCCGCGATGGCGAGGCCGATACCGCTCGTGGAACCGGTGACGACAACTGTTCTTGCCATGATCTTCTCCTTGGACAGCGCAGCTTCCTGCTGCAGTGCAAAACGATCTCAGCCTAGTCCCAAACCTCCAGATATGGCAATCGCAATGCTAGCGGCCCTTCGGCCACGATACTGTGAACCGAAAAGCTTACCCTTCAGCGAAAAAATTTCGTTTTGCTTTCTTTTCACATTCGTTTTGCTCGCGTATCTGTTGTTTCGGGATGCAACAGGCGGGAGGAATGCATGAGCGGTTATGTCTTGGCGATCGATCAGGGAACGACGTCGACGCGGGCTATCGTTTTCGACGGCAAGATGAAGGTTGCCGGCGTCGGACAGAAGGAATTCACCCAGCATTATCCGAAGCCCGGCTGGGTGGAGCACGATCCGGAGGAAATCTGGGCGTCCGTTCTCGTCACCGTCCGCAAGGCCATCGAAGCCGCCGGCATCACCGCCAAGGATATTGCCGCACTTGGCATCACCAATCAGCGCGAAACGGTCGTGGTCTGGGATCGCGAGACGGGCAAGCCGATCCACAATGCCATCGTCTGGCAGGACCGCCGCACCGCAAGCTATTGCGAGAAACTGAAGCGTCAGGACCTGGAAAAGCTCTTTACCCGCCGTACCGGCCTGCTGCTCGATCCCTATTTTTCCGGAACCAAGCTCTCCTGGCTCTTGAGCAACGTGAAGGGCGCGCGTGCCCGCGCCGCCAAGGGCGAGCTCTGCTTCGGCACCGTCGATACCTTCCTGATCTGGCGTCTGACTGGCGGCAAGAGTTTCGTCACCGATGCGACCAATGCCTCGCGGACGCTGATGTATAATATCAGTGCGAACGAATGGGATGAGGAGCTGCTGGAAATCCTGCGCGTTCCCGCTGCCATGCTGCCTGAAGTGAAGGATTGTGCCGCTGATTTCGGCGTCACGGAGGCCACGCATTTCGGCGCTGAAATCCCAATCCTCGGCGTTGCCGGCGATCAGCAGGCGGCGACGATCGGCCAGGCCTGCTTCGAACGCGGCATGATGAAATCCACCTATGGCACCGGCTGCTTCGCGCTGCTGAACACCGGCGCGGACATGGTGCGCTCGAAGAACCGCCTTTTGACCACCATCGCCTATCGGCTGAATGGCGAGACGACCTATGCGCTTGAGGGTTCGATCTTCATCGCCGGCGCTGCGGTACAATGGCTGCGGGATGGCCTGAAAGCCATCCAGCGTGCCTCGGATTCCGGCGAGCTGGCGGCCAAGGCCGATCCGCTGCAGGAGGTCTATCTGGTGCCGGCCTTTACCGGCCTCGGTGCGCCGCATTGGGATCCGGATGCACGCGGCGCGATTTTCGGTCTGACGCGCAATACCGGACCTGAGGAAATCGTTCGGGCGGCGCTGGAAGCCGTCTGCTATCAGTCTCGTGATCTCCTGGACGCCATGCATAAGGATTGGCGCAACGGCAACGGGCAGGAGACTGTGCTGCGCGTCGACGGCGGCATGGTCGCCTCCGACTGGACGATGCAGCGGCTTGCCGATCTGCTCAATGCACCGGTCGATCGCCCGACGATCCTCGAGACGACCGCGCTGGGCGCCGCCTGGCTTGCTGGCAGCCGCGCCGGCGTCTGGCCGGATCGTGCCGGTTTTGCCGAAGCCTGGGCACGCGACAAGCGTTTCGAGCCCGGCATGGATAACAGGACCCGAAACGCGAAGCTCAAAGGCTGGAAGAATGCGGTCTCGCGTACCTTGAGTACACGGCAGGGGTGATCGGCCTTCATCGGCTGCTCACCCCAGGTTATATCATGTAAGATTTTTTTATTTTGCTTATATAAAGGCACGCAGCGATACTCGTATTGTTCGTGGCTTGGGGAGGATTCCGGGTCACATTTCGCCGGGCCGCACTCCTTGAGGGCGAGCGCCTTCTCAAGAGACGATAAAGCGAATAATGGCTGCTCAATTTTCTGAACTGAAGAAACATTACTATCGGCAGATCAAATATCATCTGACCCGGCCGAAGCCGCCGATGCTGGCGGAGCGGTTCGATGGCCCTGTTCTCGTCGTCGGCTCGGCGCCGGTTTCGAACAAGCCGGCGGATTTCGATGAAAGCTTCAAGGTCATCACGATCAACGGTTCGCAGACGGTTACGAAGGGCTGGGGAATAGAGGCGCCTGATGTGACGCTCGTCCAGTTTAATCAGATCGAGGGCACGAACACCAATGCCGTCGAGGTGCGCCGCGTTCTGAACGGCGAACGGACCAAGATGCTCTACGTCCTGCTCTGGCGGAAAGAGCGTGAACGGCTGGAAGAGGGACTGCGGAGGTTCAATTACAGCTACGACAAGCTGGAGATCGTCGATCGCTACAAGCGCATGGCGCTGCTGGATCGGGTCGGCGGGGTAAAGTGCAGCGAGCTCGGCGCGGACGACAAATGCTCGAACGGTATAAATGCCGTGCTTTTCGCGATCTATAACGGCGCGACCGAAGTCATCATCACCGGCATCAATCCCGATTCCGGCGGGCACGTCTACAATCAGGAAAATCTGGCGCGGCTGCATGTGCGCAAGGACCGCGAGGTTCTCGAACGGCTGATCGAACGGGGTTATCCGGTGTTCACCACTGATGCCAGCGTCTCGCAATCCGTCGGTCTGCCGCTATGGACCGGCAAGGCGAAGGTTGGTCGGACGGTGGAGGCCGATGCCAAGGCCAAGCGGCCGGCACCGATAACGGCTGCGGCCGTCATCAACCCTTGAGATAAGGGCTCGCCAACGGTCAAGCTGCGGCTGACGCTTATCGGAGCCATTGCGGAGCTTGATGCGAAGGCCGGTATCCTGGCGATCCGGCGTGGGAACATCTGAGGCCCTCTTCGATATTTTTTGACGTAGCCTGTCGGAGCAGGTGATATTCCTTCGTCTTTAAAGGGAGAAGGGAATATCCATGCTTTACGCGATCCTATGCTACAACGACGAAGATACCGTGTTTGCCTGGTCCAAGGAACAGGAAGACGCGACGATGGCACGGTTGATTGCCGTGCAGGAACCGCTGGCAAAGGCTGGCAAGCTAGGGCCTGTGGCACGGCTGATGCCGACGACGGCGGCAACGACCCTGCGCAAGGGCAAGAACGAGCCGATCGTGATCGACGGTCCCTTTGCCGAAACGAAGGAGCAGTTGCTCGGTTTTTACGTCGTCGATTTTGAAACCTTAGACGAAGCCATTGATTTTTCGAAGGAGCTTGCCGCGGCCAACCCCGGCGTCGGCTCCTATGAAATCCGTCCGCTTTACGTCTTCCGGCCGGGAGCTGTTGCAACATGACCGACATTGCCTGGATCGATATCGCGCTTACCAATGCCCGGCCACAGGTGATGGGTGCGCTCTTGCGCTATTTCCGCAATCTCGATACCGCCGAGGAGGCCTTTCAGGAGGCCTGCCTCAGGGCCTTGAAGACCTGGCCAGACAAGGGGCCGCCGCGCGACCCCGTCGCCTGGCTGATCTTTGTCGGCCGCAACAGCGGCATCGATACGGTGCGCAAGCAGGCGAGATTGCAGAGCCTGCCGGATGAGGAGACGATCTCCGATACGAGCGATGCCGAAAGCGATCTGGCCGAGCGGCTCGATGGCTCGGGCTATCGCGACGATATTTTGCGATTGCTCTTCATCTGCTGCCATCCGGATCTGCCTGCGACGCAACAGATCGCGCTGGCGCTTCGCATTGTTTCCGGCCTTTCGGTGCAGCAGATCGCCCGCGCCTTCCTCGTTAGCGAAAGCGCGATGGAGCAGCGCATTACAAGGGCTAAGGCGCGTGTCGCCGCAGCAGGCGTTCCCTTCGAAACGCCGGGCGCGGTGGAGCGGAGCGAAAGGCTGGCGCTTGTCAGCGCCATGATCTACCTCATCTACAACGAAGGCTATTCGGCCGGCGGAACGCATCGCGAGGCGGCAGCCTTTGCTGACGAGGCGATCCGGCTTGGCCGACTGCTGTTGCGGATCTTTCCCTCCGAGCCGGAGACCATGGCGCTGCTGGCGCTGATGCTCCTGCAGCAATCGCGCAAGGATGCGCGGTTCGATGCGGACGGGCAGATCATCCTTCTGGAAGATCAGGATCGCTCGCTTTGGGACCGGACGTTGATCGATGAAGCGCTGGCGCTGCTCGACAAGGCGATCCGTCACCGCAAGCCCGGCCCCTATCAGGTGCAGGCAGCGATCGCAGCACTGCATTCAAGGGCGAAACGCGCCGTCGATACGGATTGGGAGGAGATCGACCTTCTCTACCAGATGCTGGAGCGGCTGACGCCTTCGCCCGTCGTCACGCTCAATCGCTCGGTCGCGCTCTCCAAACTGAAGGGACCGGAGGCGGCTCTAGCGCTGATTGCGCCGCTGGAAGCGCAGCTCGATAGCTATTTCTATTTTCATGGGGTGAGGGGCGGCCTACTTGCACAGCTGGGCCGCGCGCAAGAGGCGCGCGTCGCCTTCGACAGGGCGATTGCGCTCGCCCGTTCGCCTGCCGAAGCAGCCCATATCCGTTATCAGCTCGATCGTCTGAGCGTGGATGCTCTTGCGGCTGCAAAATAATCAAAAAATTTGCGTCTGTGCTGTCGGGAAACGGCAGTCTCGAACGTCATTGGAGTATGAGCCGAGCAGGCCGCGTCAAACAGCAAAGAGGAACAAGACATGACTGAGCAAACCCAGCGCCACGAGCTTTCCCTGACCCGCGTCATCGATGCCCCACGCGAGAAGATTTTTCGTTGCTGGACCGAAGTTGAGCTTCTGAAGCAATGGTTCGCGCCTCTGCCATGGACGGTATCGGCTGCCAGCGTGGACGCTCGATCCGGCGGCTCAAGCTCGATTACCATGCGCAGCCCCGAGGGCGAGGATTATCCGGGCAACGGCGTTTATCTGGAGGTCGTTCCCAATGAGCGGATCGTCTTCACCGATGCCTTCACCAGTGCCTGGGTGCCGTCGGCCAAGCCCTTCATGGTGGTGACGATCCAGCTCGACGATCTCGGCGCTAGCAAGACCCGTTACACCGCGACCGTGCTGCATTGGTCGGCTGAAGATCGCGAAGCACATGAGAAGATGGGCTTCCATCAGGGATGGGGCCAGTGCGCCGAGCAGCTCGCGGCGCTGGCAGCTGGAATCTGAATTTCCGATTCAATTCCGGGGGATACGGCAATGTCTTATGCAGCCGATTCATCTTTGCCTTCGGTCACGCGCGCTCAGCGCGTTGCCGGCTTGATCCTTAGCGGACTGGTCGTTGCCTTTCTTGTCTTTGATGGCGTAATCAAGCTTATTCCGTTACCCGTGGTGACGGAGACGATGGCGGGGCTCGGTTATTCCGCCGATCCGGCGCTTGCGCGGTTGCTCGGCATCATTACGCTCGGCTGTGCCATTCTCTACGCGATCCCGAGAACGTCGGTCCTCGGCGGCATCCTGCTGACGGGTCTTCTCGGCGGCGCGATTGCGACACATTTGAGGGTCGGCAGCCCGATCTTCTCGCATCTGCTTTTCGGCGTCTATATCGGCGTGATGGCCTGGGGCGGACTTTATCTCCGTTATGAAGCGGTTCGGAAAATGATTCCGTTCTTTCAGCGAAGCTTTTGATTTCGGATTCAATTTGCTAAGGGGTCGCTTCCGAAAAAGGACGGAGCGAGCCATGCCGCAAGTGATCATCGCACCGGTCAGGCAATCGGATGCGGACGAGCTGATCGCCGCCAATATTGCCAGCCGCGCCCATCATGTGCCCTGGGCCTATCCCTTTCTCGATCGTGACGGTTTCGATGCCTGGTTCGGTCAGACTGTGACGGGGCCGAATATAGGTCTCGTAGCGCGCGATCCGGGCTCCGGCGCCATCGTTGGCGTCGTCAATATCAGCCAGATGGTTTGGGGCGGCTCCCGCAGCGCCTTTCTCGGCTATCACGGCATGGTGGGTTTCGCCGGCCGGGGGTTCATGACGGAGGCCGTTCGTCTGGCCGTCACGCACGCCTTCGATGCGGTGGGCCTGCATCGGCTGGAGGCCAATATCCAGCCGGGCAATCATCCATCCATTGCGCTGGTCAAGCGGCTCGGCTTCCACAAGGAAGGATTCTCGCCGAAATATCTGAAGATCGGCGGCGTATGGTGCGATCACGAGCGCTGGGCATTGTTGTCGGACGATCCGCGCTCTTGACCGCTTTCGCAATTCGAAACCCGCGCTATCTGGCAGAAAGCCCAAAAAGACATTGACTGTGCGAAGGGAAGGGGCGAAAGCCACCTTGAGCCTCTCGCTGAACCGCTGCTGAGAGAGCGGGAGTGCCGGAAGCCGTAGATGATCGTTTCGACCGAAGAAGAACTGACCAAGCTCAAAGATATCGGCCGCATCTGCGCCAATGCGCTGCAGGCCATGGCCTCGGCCCTGGAGCCGGGCATCACCACGCTGGAGCTGGACGTTATCGGCCGCAAGGTGCTGGAGGATGCCGGCGCGCAATCGGCGCCGGAACTAGTCTACAAGTTTCCCGGCGCGACCTGTATCAGCGTCAACGAGGAAGTGGCGCATGGCATTCCGGGTCCACGCGTGATCAAGGCGGGGGATCTGGTCAATCTCGATGTATCGGCCGAGAAGGATGGCTTCTTCTCCGATACCGGCGCATCTTTTACCGTGCCGCCGGTCAAGCCGAAGATCGAGCGCCTGTGTCGGGACGGCAAGCGGGCGCTCTGGGTCGGCCTCAACCAGGTGAAAAGCGGTGCGCCGCTTGCGAAGATCGGGCAGGCCGTCGGCGCTTTTGCCCAGAAGAATCGCTACACACTGATCGCCAATCTCGCCAGCCATGGCATCGGTCGCTCGCTGCACGAAGAGCCCGCCGAGGTTTCCACCTGGGCGGACCCTTCCGAGACCCGGATCATGGAAGATGGCCTGGTTTTTACCGTTGAGCCGTTTCTGTCACTCGGTGCGACCTGGGCAGAGGGCGGCGACGACGCGTGGACGCTCTATGCCGATCCGCAGGCTCCCACGGTTCAGTACGAGCACACGATCATTGCCACCCGCAACGGGCCGATCATCCTGACATTGCCGGACGCCTAAGGCGTCGGCTCATTCGTCGGCCTTCGGGCCGTCCTCGGTCTTCGCTTCACCGCGAATAATATCGGCGGCGGCGCGCTCGAGGATATCAGCGATGCGGGCGCCTTCGGCCTTGTTCCACGGGAACTTCGAGCGGAGCGCGGAGCGCAGCAGATGGCGAGCGCGATGAACGTCGCCGGCGCCATGGCGGTCGAACGGATTGTCGCGACCGTCTTCATCCCCGCCGTCGAAGACCTCGCGGACGCGAGCCATCTTCTCGCCGATGGAGGTGAGCTTGGCGAGGGTTACCTCGACCAGATCACGATTGTCGTCGACGCGTTTCTGGCCGCTTTCGGTGATGCGGTAGAGCTTCTTTGTGCCGCTGACCTCGACTTCGGCCTGGCCGGTCTCCTCGAGATAGGTCAGCGCCGGGTAGATGACGCCCGGACTCGGAACATAGAAGCCGCCGGAGCGCTCCTCGAAGGTCTTGATCAGCTCATAACCGTGGCGTGGCTGCTCGGAGAGCAGGGCAAGAATGATGAGCTGCAGATCGGCCGCATCGAACTTGCGGCCGGTGCGAAACCCGCCGCCAAACATGCCGCCCTTGAAGCCTCTCATGAAGTCTCTCCTGTGCTCGCCGCGCGATTCACGGCCTCGACCATGTCGTAGGATATATGCCTCGACGATGTCAAAGCCATCTCCGAACATGTGGCGGTCTCTAAAACCTCTCATATCGTTTCTCCTTGAAGTGTGAGAGTTTATATCGTTAGTCATGTCGTACGATATATATCGTAAGATAGAATTCTGCAAGGGGGTGGTTTGCGGAAGAGATGGATCGAAGAAGAAGGCGTGACCGTATAGGGGAGTGGTTCATCCAATGGGTGAAAATTCGCCGTTGAACAACTGCATCACGATCATGGGATAAGCGATTACATCTACGTAAGAATAGGCCGCTGGCGGTTGCCGCTCCCGGCGAACTGTCCTAGGCTCGCCACAAATTGACGCCATTGCGGTCGTTCGAACCAACAGGAAGCCTAACCGTCGTGTTTCATTCTTTCTTCCCGAATCCGAGATTATTTTTTTCCTCAGCGGTCGCCTGGGCGCTCGTCTGCGTCTTCCTATGGTATTTTGTCGGCGCGCATGTCGTGGCGTCCATGGGGTATCCGCCGCTGCCGGAAGAACAGCAGCCGGTCGGGGCTGCGTTCTTTATTACTCCTACTAATTTCTTGTTTTATCTTTACTTTATTCTCTGTGCAGCGGTCTTTTGCGGCTTCTGGCATGTGGTTTCGAAGGGCAACCCCTGGATCGTATGGTCCGTGTGGGGTTCCGCTTTCATCGTCTTCATCACCTATTTCGGTGTTCAGATCGACGTAGCAGTAAACGTATGGCGCCGGCCTTTCTTTGACCTGCTGCAAAATGCGCTCGGCGGAAAGCCCGGCGTTACGGATGGGGATTTCTACGGATTGTTATGGGCGTTCACGCAACTCGGTCTCGTGGGCGTCGCCGTCAGCGTTATTTCATCGTTTTTCCTAAGCCACTATCTCTTCCGCTGGCGTTGGGCGATGAATAATTTCTATATGTCGAAATGGGAAAAGCTCCGACATATCGAAGGCGCATCGCAGCGTGTCCAGGAAGATACGATGCGTTTTGCGACCAACCTCGAAGGGCTCGGCGTCAGCCTGATCGGCTCCGTCATGACGCTCATTGTCTTCTTGCCAATTCTGTTGGAACTGTCGAAATACGTGACCGATCTGCCGATTATCGGCGCAATTCCCTATTCGCTCGTTTGGTTGGCGCTGATTTGGTCGGTATTCGGCACGTTCTTGCTTGCGCTCTTCGGGATCAAGCTTCCGGGGCTGAACTTCCGCAATCAGCGTGTCGAGGCAGCCTACCGAAAAGAGCTTGTCTACGGCGAGGATCGCGAAGACCGCGCACAGCCGCCCACCGTGGCGGAACTCTTCTCAAACGTTCGCCGCAATTATTTCCGCATGTACTTCCACTACGCCTATTTTAACGTCGCTCGCTATTCCTATGGTCAGCTCGACGCGATCTTCCTCTATTTCGTGCTGGTTCCGACTTTCGTCGCGCATAAGATCACGCTCGGCATCTGGCAGCAGATCGCCACGGCCTTCGGTCAGGTCAGCAACTCCTTCCAGTATCTCGTCAGCTCCTGGACGACAATCATCGAGCTTTTGTCGATCCACAAGCGTCTGAAGGCTTTCGAGGCCGCTATCTATGACGAGCCATTGCCGCCGATCGATCAGCGCTATTTGGAGCGTGAAGCAGGCGTAATTCACGCGGATGGCTGACGAATTAAGGCTCCGGAAACGGAGCCTTTTTCAATGGGAGGAGGTTGATTTTAGGCTTTCGACTTTGGAGGTAAGGGAAAGGCTTCCTTTGCCGCACCGCCGGTCCTTCGCTTTGGTATTCTGAACCCGCCGACGGGGTGTTACTCGCGGCAATCGATTCACTGGATCGATTGCTCCCGCTTTGTCTGATCGCTCCTCACCCCTGCTGCGGCTTGCCGCGCGCCACAATCAATGGAATTGCTTCGGAATAGCTGACACAGGCGACATCCTGCTTGTGGCAGACATCGCTGACGAAGCGGTCGAGGGCGCGCCAATAGGCCCCGTCGTTCATTTCGACGAAATGGAAGCCGAGCTGCAGAGGAATGCGCTTGCCGTCATATTGCTCGTTGAAGGCGGCTTCGAAGGCATCGAAGGTGCGGTCTTCATAGGTCTTGGCATTGGCCTTGTCCTCGGCGCCCTTGGAGTGGCGGACATAGAGATTGTAGTCCATGCCGATGACTGGGCGATGTTCGGGACCTTCGGGGATCAAGGGCAGGCCGAAGCGATAGATGCCGTCGACGACCTGCGGCAGGGCAGGGCCTTTGGTGACGAGGCTTGCATCATACTGGAAGCCCATCTCCTTTTCCGCCGGCACGAGGCCATCGCTGGTGGAGAGATAGGGTGCGCGGAACCCCTTGATGTCGTGCGTGGCGAAATCTTCCCAGCCCTGGGGTTCCTTGTCTGCAAGGCCGACATTCTTCCAGGCGTCGCGGAGGGCGATGCGGGCATTCATGAATTCCTGTTTCCAGTCGGCAGCGCTCCAGCCCTTGCCGTCGAAATGGCCGCAGGCATGGCTTGAGATGTCGTGGCCCTCCTGATGGGCGCCCCAGATGTTGGCGATACGGGTACGGACATCGTCTTCGCTCTTGGCGAAGCCGACATTCGATTTGCCCGGCCGCTGCTTCGGTCCCTGATAGGCCTTGGCCTGCGTCTTGTTCATCAGGAAGGTGCAGGACAGAAAGTAAGTGAAATGCGCGCCATTGCGCGAAGCGATCTCGCGGCTCTTGGTCCAGAGCGCATTGTCATGAGCGCCATCGAAGGAAATCATGATGAGCTGCTTGGGCTTGTCATCAGCCTGGGCGGCTGCGGGCAGCCCTAAGGAAATGGCGATGGAGAGACAGGTAGCGAAGCGAAACATGGGCACCGGATACTAATTGGATCGAGCACGGCTTGCCAGGAATCGTCTGGCGATATCGGATGGCGCGCTCGGGGTCGCTTCCTTCCTTTCGCGGAAATGCGGCGAAGCTGCGGTGATGCTAGTATTTTTTTACGGCAGCCGATAAGGATGTGACTACAAGACCATAAAGGATTTCATCCATGGCATTGCTCATTCTCGGCATTGTTCTTTTTCTCGGCCTCCATCTGATCCGTGTCTTCGCCCCCGGCCTCAGAAGCTCGATGATCGCGAGTTTGGGCGAGGGCGGCTGGAAGGGTGCCTATTCGATCGCGAGCATCGTGGCGCTGATCATTCTGATCTACGGCTTTGGTCAGGCGCGCGACATGACCCCGATCTGGACACCGCCGTTCTGGATGAGTCACATTACCATCCTGCTGATGCTTTTCGCCCTCATCTGTCTTGTTGCCTCGCTGCTGCCGGCGGGGCATATCGCGCTCAGGACCAAGCATCCGATGGTGCTTTCGGTGAAGATCTGGGCGCTGGCGCATCTTCTCTCCAATGGCGATGGAGCGGCCATCCTGCTCTTTGCTGCCTTTCTCGCGTGGGGCGTGATCCTGCGCATTTCGCTCAAACGGCGCGAGCGTGCCGGCGAAATCACGCTGCGTCCCTTCGTCTCGGCGAAATATGATGTTTACGCGATCGTCATCGGTGTTATCGTTTGGGCCTTGATCATTTGGAAGCTTCATGCGTGGATTATCGGGGTTTCGCCGCTCGTTATGTGACGATTTCTGCCATTCCCCCTTACATCAGCCGCAAAATGGAGTAGAAGGCCCCACTAAACCTAAGCTTTGAACTATTTGGCCTGGGCCGGAGACAAGAATGGCATTCAATGACGACAGCTTCATCCGCGAGGTGAACGAGGAACTGCGCTCGGACCAGCTGCGGTTCATATGGCGCCGTTTCGGCAAGCTCATCATCGGTGCTGCCGTGCTCGTCGTTCTCGGCACCGCGGCCTATAGCGGCTATCGCTATTGGGCCGGCAATCAGGCCGGCAGCGGCGGCGATCAGTTCATTGCCGCGCTGACGCTTGCCGACCAAAACAAGACGGATGAAGCGCTGGCCGCATTCGCCGCCATCGAAAAGAGTGGCCCTGGCTCCTATCCGGTGCTGGCCCGCCTGCGCGCCGCGACGCTGCAGGCGCAGAAGGGGGACAAGGCCGCTGCCATCGCCACGTTCTCGGCGGTCGGCAAGCAGACGGACCTTCCGGTCGTTATCCGTAATGCAGCCCGCCTGCGTGCTGCCTACCTTCTCGTCGATACCGGCACTTACGATCAGGTCGCCGCCGAAGCCCAGGAACTGGCCGTCCCGGCTGATGCCTTCCGCCATTCGGCGCGCGACGTTCTCGGCCTTGCCGCTTACAAGGCCGGCGATTTAGCCAAGGCCCGGCAATGGTTCCAGGCGATCGTCGACGATCCGCAGAGCCCGCGCAACGTTGCCAACCGTGCCCAGATGCTGCTCGATCTCATCACTGCATCCAGCAAGGCTCCGGTCGCAAAAGGCTGAAGGATCGCTCAATGAGTTTTACGGTCGCGATCGTCGGTCGCCCGAATGTCGGCAAGTCCACGCTGTTCAACCGTCTGGTTGGCAAGAAGCTGGCGCTCGTCGACGATACGCCGGGCGTCACGCGTGACCGCCGCCCCGGTGAAGCCAAGCTGATCGATCTGCGCTTCCGTATCGTCGATACCGCCGGTCTTGAAGAGGCCCAGGATGAATCACTTCAGGGTCGCATGCGCGCCCAGACGGAAGCGGCGATCGATGAGGCTGATCTGACGCTCTTCGTCGTCGATGCGAAGATGGGCTTGACCCATGTCGACAAGACGCTCGCCGAAATGTTGCGCAAGCGCGGCAGACCTGTCGTGCTCGTTGCCAACAAGTCCGAGGCGCGCGGCTCCGATAGCGGCTTTTACGATGCCTATACGCTTGGCCTTGGCGAGCCTTGTCCGATCTCGGCTGAACACGGCCAGGGCATGATGGATCTGCGCGACGCCATCGTCGAGGCAATCGGCCCCGAACGCGCCTTCGGGGAAGAGGAAGATGAGGCGGAGACGAATGTCAGCATTCCGCGCCCTGCCGTCGGTGAAGATGGCGAAGAGATCGACGAAGAGCCCGCCTATGACGAGACGCGCCCGTTGCGCGTGGCGATCGTCGGCCGTCCGAATGCCGGTAAGTCGACGCTCATCAACCGCTTCCTTGGCGAAGACAGGCTGCTGACCGGCCCGGAAGCCGGCATTACCCGCGATTCCATCTCCGTCGACTGGAGCTGGCGCGGCCGTACCGTCAAAATGTTCGATACCGCCGGAATGCGCCGCAAGGCGAAGGTCACCGAGAAGCTGGAGAAGCTTTCGGTTGCCGACACGCTGCGCGCCATCCGTTTCGCCGAAACCGTCGTTATCGTCTTCGATGCGACCATTCCCTTCGAGAAGCAGGATCTGCAGATCGTCGATCTCGTGATCCGCGAGGGACGCGCCGCCGTGCTCGCCTTCAACAAGTGGGACATGATCGAGGATCGTCAGGCTGTCCTTGCCGATCTGCGCGAAAAGACCGACCGGCTATTGCCGCAGGCACGCGGCATTCGCGCTATTCCGATCGCCGGCCAGACGGGCGAGGGGCTTGACCGCCTCATGCAGGCGATCGTTGATACCGACAAGGTCTGGAACAAGCGCGTCTCGACCGCGCGCCTCAACCGGTGGCTCGAGACGCAGCAGGTTCAGCATCCGCCGCCGGCCGTTTCCGGCCGCCGCATCAAGCTGAAATACATGACGCAGGTAAAGGCGCGGCCGCCGGCCTTCATGATCTCGTGCACTCGCTCGGATGCTCTGCCGGAGTCCTATGTGCGTTATCTGATCAACGGTCTGCGCGCGGACTTCGCCATGCCCGGCGTACCGATCCGCATCCATTTCCGGACGTCGGAAAATCCTTACGAAAACAAGAAGAAGCGGTAAATCGCGTAAGCGGCAGACCGCGTGATCGCGCGCGTCAATTCAGGCTGCGTTTCTGCTCAGCGCTTCGCGCAGCATCGTGATTTCCGCCTTCAGCCGCGTCAGTTCGTCGGCCGTTTGCTCGGTGGCATCAAGGATGCACGGCGGAACGGTTGCGGCCTTCTTCTTCAGCGCCTTGCCTTCGCTGGTCAGCTGGATCATTACCTGGCGCTCGTCTTCCTTGCTGCGGATGCGCTTGATAAAGCCAGCTGCCTCCAGACGTTTCAACAGCGGCGTCAGCGTGCTTGATTCCAGGAACAGCTTTTCACCGATACCGCCGACGGTCTGGCCGTCTTCTTCCCATAGCGTCACCATGACGAGATATTGCGGATAGGTGAGATTAAGCGCGTCCAGCATGGGTTTATAGAGCCGATTCATCGCATGGTTCGCCGAATAGAGCGCGAAGCAGATGAAGTTATCAAGCTTTAACAGGTCGTCAGTCATCCCAAGAACTCCCGGAGAGGTCTCATGTAAGTCGTGCGATAAATAATTGTACACCCAAATTTATGCCTGGGCTATGGGTTTCTTCCTTTTTGAGGATACTGTTCGCCGGCAGATATCTTCCGGCACTTCCATCTCGGCTACGAGATTTGACAGCGGGTATTATGGCAGGATCTCAGGTGCTGACCTTGAAACCAAGGACGAAATGCCCTTGATTTCTGGCGCGTCAGGTCAACAAGATTCAATGCTGAAAGAAGCAGACTCCGAGTTCAGCGAGGATGAGCTCGGCCGCGGTGATTGGCAATGCGGACGTTGCCGATGAATTGCGCCGTCGCGGCCTCCCACGAATAGTTGAGCGCCAGCGCGCGCGCAGCATCGCGGGAGCAGGAGAGTGCGGCAAGGCAGGCTGTCGCCAGATCCGGGTCTACAACGCCGGCTGTCCTGTCTCCCCCCAGGATGTCCGCAGGCCCGGTAACCGGATAGGCGGCGACCGGAACGCCACTCGCGAGCGCTTCCAAAATGGCGTTGCCAAAGGTATCTGTCTTCGATGGAAAGACGAAGACGTCGGCCTGCGAATAGGCATGCGCCAGTTCCTCGCCGAATTTCGCTCCCAGAAAATGGACATCAGGATAGAGCTTCTGCAATTCCGCCCGCGCGGGGCCATCGCCCACCACCACTTTCGATCCGGGCAGGTCGAGAGCAAGGAAAGCGGGGAGGTTCTTTTCCAGCGCGACACGGCCGACCGTCATGAAAATCGGACGAGGCAGGCCGAAGGGGTTGTCCTCCAGCGGGTGCGGCCGAAAAAGATGGGAATCGATCCCACGGCTCCAGGGCAGCAGATTGCGAATGCCGCGCAGTTTAAGCTCGTTCGCAAGGCTCGGTGTCGCCACCATGCAGCCGTAGCCCGCATTATGAAACCATTTGACGAAAGCATAGAGCCAGCTTTCCGGTATCGGCAGACGCGCGGCCACATATTCGGGAAAGCGAGTGTGATAGCTCGTGGAAAAAGGCATTCCGTTTCTCAGGCACCAGCGCCTTGCGGTGAGCCCAAGGGGACCTTCGGTGGCAATGTGGACATAAGTGGGCCGAAGCGCTTCTATTCTTGCGGCAATCTTGCGATAGCTGGCGATCGAAAGCCGGATTTCCGGGTAGGTCGGGCAGGGGATGTTGCGAAAGCCGTCCGGCGTGATCATAGAAACTTCGACGCCCATGCGCGTCAGTTCGCGATTGGTATTCTCGATCGAGCGAACGACACCGTTGACCTGCGGGTGCCAGGCGTCGCTGACGATGAGCAGCCGTTCGGGTACCGCGACAGGTGTCGCCGCCTGCGTCCAGGTGGTTTGATCGATGTCTGACAAGCGTTGCAACATGCCCAAAACAGTCCATCCGCACCGCATCCTCATGATGACGGTGCCAGCGATTGCGGTGCTTCAAACATGATTCCCGCGCCCACTCTATTGTGGGGGGTGTCCATGATGGAAATATTACAGCGCTTAGAGCGTGATGCCGAAAAGTGTAGGCGGTTTTCGGACGACATCACGCTCTACTTCTTTGATGCTAGAGCGGATTCAGATTTTAGGTCGAACAGACCTAAAATCATCCGGCTCTAGCGGATGGATTTCAGCTTGTCGGGCGAGACGAGCGCACCGTATTCCTGAATGACCTTTGCCGCGATCTTGGCTGCGAAGCTAGCGGCAGCGACCGCATCCTGATGCGGCAGATAGTGAGCCAGAAATGCGCCGTTGAAGCTGTCGCCGGCGCTTGTGGTGTCGACAACCTTGGCGACCTTGACCGCCGGAACGAGGGTTTCATCGGTGCCGTCGCCGATGGTCGCGCCCTCGGCGCCGTTCTTGACGACGATCATCTGGGCTCCGTACTGCCGGTAACGGCGGATGGTGGCGGGAATCGAATCGTCGCCGAAATGGATGGCTTCATCGTCGAAGCTCGGCATGACAAGCGTTGCGGCACGTGCGCCTTCCGAAATCATGGTGTGCATGGCATCGAGGCTGGACCACAGGCGAGGGCGCAGGTTCGGATCGAAGGCGACCAGCTTGCCGGCAGCCTTGGCGCGGCGCAGCTCCGCCAGAAGCGTGAAGGCGTCTTCGCGCGGCAGGATCGCCAGCGTGATGCCGGAGAAATAGAGAACGTCGGACGCCTCTATTGCAGCGCGCAGGGCATCGCCATCGGCGGCGAGCTGGCGAGCGGCGGAGCTGTCGCGCCAGTAACTGAAGGAGCGTTCGCCATCCTTCAGATTGATCATGTAGAGGCCGGGAGTCTTGCCGCGCAGGCGGCGGATGCTGTCCGTACCGATGCCGGCACCGCCCATGAAGGCGATCATTTCGTCGGACATGGCGTCGTCACCCACCACGGTGAAATAGTCGACCGACCAATCTGCCGGCAGGCAGGCGCGGGCATACCAGGCAGTGTTGAAGGTGTCGCCGGCAAAGCCCTTGCGCAGGTGCCCGTCGTCGGCCTGTGACAGTTCCACCATGCATTCGCCGATCGATAGAAAACGCCCGCCCAAGACTGCCTCCTGCATTTTGTCTTGGTGCTGCATACGCGCAAGCGGCGGCTGGGGCAAGGTGGACGGCGGCTGCCGCCGTCCACTTTTCCTGGACCTGATTTACGGCCGATCCATATGATAGCAGGCCGCGGTCTGGCCGGGGCGCACCTGCTCGGTCGGCGGCATCTTCGTGCGGCAGATATCCGTCGCCTTCCAGCAGCGGGGCGAGAAGACGCAGCCCGGCGGCGGATTGAGCGGCGAGGGCGGATCGCCCTGCAGGCGGATGCGCTCGCGGCCGCGTGCGAGCTTCGGGTCGGGGATCGGCGCGGCGGAGAATAGCGCCTGTGTATAGGGGTGGGCCGGATGGTCGAAGACCGTCGCGGCTTCACCGGCTTCCACCACCTTGCCGAGATAGAGCACCAGCACGTCGTCCGAGATCAGACGCACGACGGAGAGATCGTGGCTGATGAAGATGAGGGTGAGGCCGAACTCCTTGCGCAGGCGGCGCAGGAGCGTGATGACCTGTCCCTGGATCGAGACGTCGAGGGCCGAAACCGGCTCATCGCAGATGATAAGCTTCGGCCGGGTGATGACGGCGCGGGCAATGCCGATGCGCTGCGCCTGTCCGCCCGAGAATTCGTGCGGGTAGCGGTTGATCATCTCCGGAACGAGGCCGACGGCCGCCATGATCTCGCGAACGCGATCCTGCCGCTCAGCGCGGGTCAGTTTCGGTTCAAAGACGGTCAGCGGCTCGGCGATGATGTCACCCACGGTCATGCGCGGATCGAGCGAGGCGATCGGATCCTGGAAGATGATCTGCATGTCGCGGCGAGCGGCGCGCATTTCCTCTTCGGTGAGATCGAGCAGGTTGCCGCCTTGCCAGAGGATGCGGCCCTTCTGCGCCTTGATCAGCCGCAGGATCGAGCGGCCGAGCGTGGACTTGCCGCAGCCGGATTCGCCGACGATGCCGAGCGTGCGTCCGGTCTTCAGCTCGAAGCTGACATCGTTGACCGCAGTCAGGATCAGCGGCGGCTTGAAGAAGGATTTCGACGGCAGCTCGAATTCGGTCGTCAGATGCTCGACCTTCAGAAGCGTTTGCTCAGCCATGGACGAGGCTCCGTTCCTGATTAGCCGAAAGGGGATGGAAGCAGGCCGCGCAACGGCGTGGCGCCAGCGGATCGAGCGGCGGCGCCGCGTCGAGACAGTCGTCCTGCACATGGGCGCAGCGCGGCGAGAAGGCGCAGCCGCGCGGCAGGTGCATCAGGTTGGGCGGCCGTCCGGGGATGACGGTGAGATCGTCGACATCCTGATCCGGCCGCGGGATCGCCGAGTGAAGCGCCGCCGTATAGGGATGAGCCGGATTTTCGAAAAGCTCCTCCACCGGCGCTTCCTCGACGATGCGACCGGCATACATGACGGCAACGCGGTCGGCGAGGCCGGCGACGACGCCGAGGTCATGGGTGATCATGATGAGCGCCGTATGCATTTCCGCCGTCAGCTCATTGAAGAGATCGAGGATCTGGGCCTGGATCGTCACGTCGAGTGCCGTCGTCGGCTCATCGGCGATGAGGAGCTTCGGCTTGGTCAGCAGCGCCATGGCGATCACGATGCGCTGGCGCATGCCGCCCGAAAGCTCGTGCGGATAGAGGTTGAAGCGACGTGTCGGATCAGGGATGCCGACGCGCTTCAGCATGTCGAGCGCTGCTGCCGAAGCTGCGCGCGCTGTCAGGCCACCATGGACCTCGAGCTGCTCCGTCAGCTGCCGCGAGATGCGCAACGACGGGTTAAGCGCGGTCATCGGGTCCTGGAAGACCATGGCCATGTCCTTGCCGCGCACATGGTCGAGCTCGCGCGGCTTCAGCGTCAGCAGATCCTTGCCGTCGAGCAGCGCCTGGCCGCTGGTGCGGCCGTTTTTGGCGAGCAGGCCCATCAGGCCGAGGAAAGTCTGGCTCTTGCCGGAGCCAGACTCGCCGACGATGGCGATGCGCTCACCGCGGCCGATCTTGAGGTTCATCTTCGAGACCGCGGCCACTTCGCCTTCAGGCGTGCGGAAGGTGATCGAATAGTCTTTGAGTTCGAGAAGTGTTTCTGTCATGTCAGCGATCCTTCGGATCGAATGCGTCGCGCAGACCATCGCCGATGAAGAGCAGGCTCATCAGCAGCGCGACCAGGAAACCGGCCGGGAAGAACAGCAGCCATGGCGTCGTCTCCATGCCGGCCGACCCTTCGGCAATCAGTGTACCGAGAGAGGTCAGCGGCTCCTGAACGCCGAAGCCGAGATAGGAGAGGAAGCTCTCCGTAGCGATGATTTCCGGGATGGTGAGCGTTGCGTAGATGACGACAGGACCGACGAGGTTCGGCACGATGTGTTTCAGGATGATCTTGAACGACCGCTGACCGGAAGCGCGGGCAGCCTCGATGAATTCCCGCTGTTTGATCGACAGCGTCTGGCCGCGCACGATACGGGCCATGGTGAGCCACTCCAGCGCACCGATCGCCGCAAACAGCAGGTAGACGTTACGGCCGAAGATCACCATCAGCAGGATGACGAAGAGGACGTAGGGCAGGGCGTACATGATATCGACGAAGCGCATCATGATCGCATCGACGCGACCGCCGAAATAACCGGCAACGGCGCCGTAGAGCACGCCGATGACGACCGAGACGAGGGTGGCGACAAGTGCGACCGTCAGCGAGACGCGGGTGCCGTAGAGCGTGCGTGCCAGCAGGTCGCGGCCGTTGCCGTCGGTGCCGAAATAGTGGCCGGCGGCGAAGTCCGGAGCACCTCGGAACGACGTCCAGTCCGGATCCTCGTAGTTGAAGGGCAGGAAATACGGGCCGAATATGGCGACCAGAACCAGCACGGCCAGTATGACAAGCGAAAGTGCCGCCGCCTTGTTGCGCAGGAGACGACGCATTGCGTCGCCGGTGAGGGATCGCCCCTTTGGTGCGAGCCCTTCTGCCGAAAGCAATTCCGCTTCCAGCAATTCTCTCTTGGCGGAATTGAGGATCATCGCATTCTCACTTTGGGGTCGAGCCAGGCATAGGCGATGTCGACCAGCAGGTTGAGGACCACGATCAGGACCATGTAGAAAACGACGGTGCCGAGAACCATGCCGTAATCGCGGTTGAGCGCCGCGCCGACGAAGTAGCGGCCGACGCCGGGCAGGCCGAAGATGCTTTCGACCACTAGCGAACCGGTGAGGAGGTAACTTGCCGCGGGTCCGAGATAGGAGACGACAGGCATCATGGCCGGCTTCAACGCGTGGCGCATGATCGTCAGCCGCGGGCCGATGCCCTTGGCTTTGGCGGTGCGAATGAAGTTCTGGCTCATCACTTCGATCATCGAGCCTCGCATCAGGCGTGAGATACGAGCCGCGTGCGGCAGGGTCAGGACGATGATGGGCAGGATCAGGAACTTGATCGAGCCGTCGCCCCAGCCGCCGACCGGCAGCCAGCCGAGCGTATTTCCGAAGACGAGCTGCAGGATCGGGGCGATCAGGAAGCTCGGCATGACGAGGCCGATCAGGAGGCCGCCGCCCAGCCAGTAATCGGCCGCCCGGTTCTGATAGAGCGCCCCGAGACAGCCTATGAAGACGCCGACGACAGTCGCGAGCACGAAGGCGGAGCCGCCGATGGTCAACGTATAGGGGAAGCCGGACATGATCTGCTGGGTGACGGTGAAGTCCTGATTGGCGAAGGAGGGGCCAAGGTCGCCCTTCATGACGTCGCCGACATAGATCAGGTATTGCTCAACCAGGGGCTTGTCGAGGTTGTAGTGAGCCGCGAGGTTGGCTTTGACTTCCGGCGGCAATGGCCTTTCACCATCGAAGGGGCCGCCGGGAGCGAGGCGCAGAATGAAAAAGCACACTGTCACGGCAATCCACAAGACGGGGATTGTCGACAGCAAACGACGGAGAGCGTAGCCAAACATGATCTTAGACGGCTCCCTCCCGGTTGTGTCCGGGAGGGAGCCTGTTCCCAATTATTCTTTGATCGACAGCCAACGCGTACGGTGGATGTCCTGGATATTGTCGACGAAGCCCTGGACCTTCGGGGCGACGATGTTCTGGGAAACGTAGTAGTAGATCGGGATTGCGGCGCTGTCGTCGAGGGCCAGCTGTTCGGCCTTCTTGTAGATCTCGGCGCGCTTCTTCAGATCGATCTCTTCATTGCCCTGCTTGATCAGAGCATCGTAGTCCTTGTTGCTCCAACGGCCGTAATTCATCTCGACGCCGGTGGACAGCAGGTTCAGGAAGTTGATCGGGTCGTTGTAGTCGGCGAGCCAGCCGGCACGGCCGATCTGCACCTCGCCGCGCTGCATTTCATCGTAATGCACCTTGGTTTCGGTGTTGTAGAGCTCGATATCGACGCCGAGCGGCTTCCACATGGCGGCGATCGCAACGGCGATGCGCTTGTGGTTGTCGTTGGTATTGTAGCGCAGCTGAGCCTTCAAGGGATGATCGGGGCCGAAGCCGGCTTCCTTCAGAAGCTTCTTTGCTTCTTCGACCTTCTGCTTGTAGGGCTCATCCTTCCAGCTGACATAGGCCGGCTCGCCATAATTGGCGGTGCCCGGCGGGACCCAGGAATACATCGGCAGTTCACCGGTGCCGAGGATCTTCGGGCCGATGACTTCGCGGTTGACGGCCATGGAGAGAGCCTGACGCACGCGCTTGTCGTTGAAGGGCGGCTTGGTGGCGTTCATGACGTAGTAGTAGGTACCAAGGAACGGCACCACATGCGCCTGACCAGGAAGATTCTTCTGGATCCAGTCATACTGATCGGCCGGGAACGAGGTCAGAATATCGAATTCGCCGGCACGATAGCGCTTCAGGGCAGCGGCCTGATCTTCCAGCGTGTAATAGTTGACGTTGTCGATCTTGATATCCTTGGCGCCGTAATACTGGTCACTCTTGACCATGCTGACATGCGAACCGGGCACCCATTCGGTGGGCTTGTACGGGCCGTTGGTCACGATATTGCCGATCTTGACCCACTGGTCGCCCTTGGCTTCAACGACATGCTTCGGCAGCGGATAGGCCGTGTAGTGCATCAGAGCGTTGAGGAAGTAAGGTGTCGGGTTTTCAAGCGTGATTTCGAGCGTCTTGTCATCGATCGCCTTGACGCCGAGCTGGGTCGGATCCTTGATCTCGCCCTTGTTGATCTTTTCCGCGTTCAGGATCGTATATTGCAGATAGGCGTATTGCGCGGCGGTCTTCGGGTCCATCAGGCGCTGGAAAGCAAAGACGAAGTCCTGAGCCGTCACCGGTTGGCCATCGGACCACTTGATGCCGTCGCGAAGCTTGAAGGTATAGACCTTCTGGTCGGGCGAAATGGTCCAGCTTGCAGCCTGGCCGGGTATTGGGTTGTCCTTGGGATCTTCGGTCACCAGCCCTTCGAAGATATCGCCGTCGATACGGTTTTCCCAATCGCCGGAAATTTTTTGCGGATCGAGCGAAGTCGGGTCGCCGCCGTTGTGGATATTGAGGGTCGCGGCATGCGCGGAAACGCTCAATATCGTGCTGACGAAAGCCGCAGCGATAAATTTTCTGGTGATATGCGCCATATGTTTTCCCACCTTTCTGGAGTTCTTGTCCTTGTTTTACAAGGGTGTTTTTGATCCGCAGGTGACCTGTACGTGCAGGTCAATGCGCGAAGTTATCGAAAGCGACGTCGCTTTCAAGTTAAAAAAAGTCGGGCATGCTTAGCGTGTGAACTTTCATATTCACAAAACTCTAAAATTGATACTGCGAATTTATCGCCCGGAGGTTGGGTTTGGCAGCCTGGCCGATTGCGACTTGCCGCCTGCGCCCGAGTGTGCAAACTGGCAGGCCTTGTGCGATATCGAGGCGGTTTGATGAAATCGACGAATAAAGCGGCGGGAGCCGACTGGTGGCGCGGGGCAGTGATCTATCAGGTCTATCCGCGGTCGTTTCAGGACACGGATGCCAACGGGCTCGGCGACATCAAGGGGATCACCCGGCGTCTACCTCATATTGCCGCACTGGGGGTCGACGCAATCTGGCTGGCGCCGTTCTTCACCTCGCCGATGGCCGATATGGGCTATGACGTCGCCGATTACTGCGATGTCGATCCGATCTTCGGCACGCTTGCCGATTTCGATGAGATGATGGCGGCAGCACATGAACTCGGCCTCAAGGTCATCATCGACCAGGTCATCTCGCACACTTCCGACCGGCATCCCTGGTTTGTCGAAAGCCGTACAAGCCGCGACAATCCCAAGGCGGATTGGTATGTCTGGGCGGATCCGAAGCCGGATGGCACGGCGCCGAACAACTGGCTGTCGATCTTCGGCGGCCCCGGCTGGGAATGGGACGGCGTGCGCAGACAATATTACCAGCACAATTTCCTCACCTCGCAGCCGGACCTGAACTTCCACAATCCGGAGGTTCAGGATGCGGTGCTGGCGGCCGTCAAATTCTGGCTTGATCGCGGCGTGGACGGTTTTCGCCTGGATACGGTCAACTACTATTTCTGCGACAAGAAGCTCCGCGACAATCCGCCGGCGCTCGTCGCGACCGGCGGGCTCGATGCGCCCGAAACCAACCCTTACGGGATGCAGAACCATCTCTACGACAAGACGCAGCCGGAGAATATCGGCTTCCTGAAGCGGTTGCGGGCATTGCTCGATCAATACGAAAACCGCACGACCGTCGGCGAAGTGGGTGACGGCGTGCGCTCGCTGGAGACGGTTGCGGCCTATACCAGCGGCGGCGACAAGCTGCACATGTGCTACACGTTCGATCTTTTGGGTCCCGATTTCACGCCGGCGCATTTCCGGCGCTGCGTCAGCGATTTCCAGGACAATGTCGTTGATGGCTGGGTCTGCTGGGCCTTTTCCAACCATGACGTTCAGCGCCATATCAGCCGCTTTGCCGAGACGGAGGAGGAGCAGCCGCGCGTGGCGAAGCTCGCGATTTCGCTGTTATCAACCCTGCGTGGCTCGATCTGTCTCTACCAGGGCGAAGAACTCGGTCTGCCGGAGGCAGAGCTTGCCTTCGAGGATCTGCGCGATCCCTATGGTATTCGCTTCTGGCCGGCCTTCAAGGGGCGCGACGGCTGCCGCACGCCGATGCCCTGGGAAGCGAGCCGTGCCCATGCCGGCTTTACCACCGCCGACAAGTCCTGGCTGCCGGTTCCCTACCAGCATGCGGCGCTCGCCGTCGACAAGCAAGAGGCGGATGCGGATTCCGTGCTGCATCACTACCAGCGGACGCTGGCTTTCCGTGCGGAACATGCCGCTTTGCGCGATGGCGACATGACCTTCCTCGATACAAAAGAGGACGTTCTCGCCTTCACCCGCTCCAAGGGTGACGAGACGCTGCTCTTTGTCTTCAATCTCTCCCGCAAGCCTGTGAAGGTTGCCTTGCCGGAGGACATCAAGCTTGGCAAGACGATCGCCATGCCGGGGTTTGACACGGCAGATGCCGGAGCAGCGCTAACGCTTGCTGCTCTGGATGTTTATTGCGGCAAGCTCGCCTGATCACCCGATCAACATGAACTTGTCGACATCGACCAGACCCCGATCCGATATCTTCAGATGCGGAATCACAGGCAGGGGCAGGAAGGCGAGCTGCAGGAAAGGTTCTTCCAAGGTCGCGCCAAGGGCGTAGGCTGCCTGGCGCAGGTGGTGCAGCGTGTCGCGTACGCTTTCATAAGGTTCGAGGCTCATCAGGCCAGCGACAGGCAGGGCGATTTCACCGGTCACGACGCCGTCCTCAACGACGACGAAACCGCCATTGATATCACTGAGGCGATTGGCGGCGAGCGCCATGTCATCCTCGTTGACGCCGACGACGCAGATATTGTGGCTGTCATGGCCGACGGTCGAGGCGATCGCGCCTTTCTTCAAGCCAAAACCTTGGACGAAGCCGTTGGCGTGGTTGCCGTTCTTGCCGTGCCGCTCGATGACGGCGACCTTGATGATATCGTTGCCGAGGTCGATATCGGTCTGGTTGCCCTTGGTCGGCAGGCGATAGCGGCGATGTTGGGTGATGATCTTGCCAGGCGTCACGCCAATGACGGAGCTTTCGCCCTCCGTCACCGGCACGCCAAAATCGGCTGCGTTGATCGGGCGGGCCTTGACACTGTCGAGGCCGACCGGCTCGACCGAACCGCGGGTCGCGAAGAGTTCAGCGGTGACACGGCGGCCTGCGGAGAAGACGATCTCGGTCTTGCAGCTTTCCAGGCTGTCGACGACGACGAGATCGGCGCGCCAGCCCGGTGCTACGAGACCGCGATCACGCAGACCGAAGGCGCGGGCTGCCGAGATCGAGGCGGCGCGGTAGATCGCCAGCGGCTCGACGCCATGGGCGATCGCCGTGCGGATCATGTAATCGAGATGACCCTGTTCGGCGATATCGAGCGGGTTACGATCGTCGGTGCAAAGCGCCAGATGAGGCGACAGGCGCTCAGTGATAACAGGCATCAGCGCGTGTAGATCCTTGGAAACGGAACCTTCACGCACCAGCACGTGCATGCCTTTGCGGATCTTCTCCAGTGCCTCTTCGGCGGTTGTCGATTCATGCTCCGTGCGAATGCCGGCTGCGAGATAGCCGTTGAGGTCATTACCGCGCAAAAGCGGCGCGTGGCCATCGATATGGCCGCCCTGGAAGGCTTCGAGTTTCGCCATGCAGACGGGATCCTTATGGATCACCCCGGGGAAATTCATGAATTCGGCAAGGCCGATCACCTGCGGATGATTGCGGAACGGCAGGAGCGTCTCGATCGGCAGATCGGCACCCGAGGTCTCCAGATGCGTTGCCGGCACGCAGGAGGAAAGCTGGACGCGGATATCCATGATGGTTTCCAGCGAACAGTCGAGGAAGTAGCGTATGCCTTCGGTGCCGAGCACGTTGGCGATTTCATGCGGATCGCAGATGACCGTCGTCACGCCGTAGGGCAGCACGCAGCGATCGAATTCGAGCGGGGTTACCAGCGAGGATTCGATGTGAAGATGTGTGTCGATGAAGCCCGGCACGACGATGCGGCCGGCAATATCGATCTCTTCGCGCCCCTGATAATCGCCGCAGGTGCCGACGACGCGATCGCCGCAAATAGCGATATCCGAGGCAACCAGCTCGCCCGTCACCAGATCGAAGAAGTGGCCGTTCTTCAGCACGATATCGGCAGGCTCCCGGCCGACGCCCTGGTCGATATAGCGTTCGAGTTTGGTGGTCATGGCTTCTTCCTGCTTGCTGTGATTCCGTATTACCCCTCACCCTAGCCCTCTCCCCGTTCTACGGGGAGAGGGGATCAATCCGAATTTGTTGATAGAACGGTGTTTCCTGCGACCTGGGGAGAACTAAGACTCCCTCTCCCCGCGTGCGGGGAGAGGGCTGGGGTGAGGGGCTATTTCGAACACTTCGCCGGAAGAAACTTGAAATCGCGAGCTACAACAATTTCGGTCAACCTGCCTTCGCAGATCGCTACGACGGTTTCAAGAACTGCTGGCATGGCTGTGAGGACGTCAATGTTCCAGAAGCGAGCAACAGACCAGCCTTCAGCGGTCATGAATTCATCGCGAATTGTGTCGTGCATGCTGTCGGCATGTTGACTGCCATCGATCTCGATGACCAAGGATCGCTCTCGGCAGGCAAAGTCAGCGAAATAAGGACCGATTGAAAACTGCCGAACAAATTTGAAGCTGTTCAGTCGCCGATTGCGAAGTTCCGACCAAAGTTTTGCCTCGGCATCGTTGTCCGATTGCCGGAGCATCCTCGCGCGCTGTGTCGTTTTAGGTTCCGGACCGCGCATCTCATTGTCCCCGTGAACGGCCCCTCACCCTAACCCTCTCCCCGCAGGCGGGGAGAGGGGATGCCCTCGAATTCGCCGATACCACTTTGTCACGTTGACGTGAGGTGGTGCGACATTCGCTTCAAATATTATTCTGCAAGATCTCGCGGAGTTTGCCGAACAGCTCGTCGATATGATGTTTCTCGATGATCAACGGCGGCGAGAGTGCGATGATGTCGCCGGTGGTGCGGATCAGGAGGCCCTTCTCGTAGGCTTTCAGGAAGGCGGTGAAGGCGCGCTTGGTGGGCTCGCCGGCGATCGGGTCGAGCTCGATGGCGCCGATCAGGCCGGTGTTTCTGATGTCGATGACGTTCGGGCAATCCTTCAGGGAGTGCAGAGCGTCGGCCCAGTAGTCGGAAAGTTCGGCTGCGCGCGTGAGCAGGCCTTCTTCCTTGTAGGTGTCGAGTGTCGCGAGCGCTGCGGCCGAGGCGATCGGGTTGCCGGAATAGGTGTAGCCGTGGAAGAACTCGATCATGTGCTCGGGTCCCTGCATGAAGGCGTCATGGATCTCCGAGGTGACGAAGACCGCGCCCATCGGGATGACGCCGTTGGTCAGGCCCTTGGCGGTCGTGATGATATCCGGCTTCACGTCGTAATATTGCGCGGCAAAGGGGGTACCAAGACGACCGAAGCCGGTGATGACTTCGTCGAAAATCAAGAGGATGCCGTGCTTGGTGCAGATTTCGCGCAGCTTCTGAAGATAGCCTTTCGGCGGGATCAATACGCCGGTAGAGCCGGCGATCGGCTCGACGATGACGGCTGCGATCGTCGAGGCGTCGTGCAGAGTGACGATGCGCTCCAGTTCGGTGGCGATATCGCCGCCATGCTCCGGCTCGCCACGTGTGAAGGCGTTCTTGCCGGGCACATGGGTGTGCGGCATGTGGTCGACGCCGGTCAGCAGGGTGCCGAACATCTTGCGATTGGTGACGATGCCGCCGACGGAAATGCCGCCGAAATTGACGCCGTGATAGCCGCGTTCGCGGCCGATGAGGCGAAAACGTGAGCCATTGCCCTTCACGCGATGATAGGCAAGCGCGACCTTCAGCGCGGTTTCGACCGATTCCGAACCCGAATTGGTGTAAAGAACATGGTCCATACCGTCAGGCGCAATATCGACCAGTCGGTTCGCCAGCTCGAAGGCCTTGGGATGGCCAAGCTGGAAAGCCGGGGCATAATCGAGTTCGCCTGCCTGCTGGCGGATCGCCTCGGTGATCTTCGGACGGCAGTGTCCCGCGTTCACGCACCACAGACCTGCCGTTCCGTCCAGTACCTGCCGACCGTCATGGGTGGTGTAGTACATATCCTTGGCGCTGACGAAGAGGCGCGGTTCCTTCTTGAATTGGCGGTTGGCCGTAAACGGCATCCAGAAGGCGCGCAAATCGTTGGGGGTGGCATTCAAACGGTCCGACATGCTGTTCTCCAATGGCCATTCGGGGGCCTGTTACCCGACCGCGGCGCGGCGCCGCGCGATTATATTTACTGCTTGGTCAAATTATCAGCCGGCCTTTTTGCGTCAAGGCAAAGATGGGTAGGGGAGAAAGGCTGGTGTGCGGCAGGAATTGGATCGCAGCATGCCGGCGGCGTCAGGCGAGGATTATTCGCAGACGGGATGTGAGCTCGTTCAGACATGAAAAAACTGGCAAATCCGAAGATTTGCCAGTTAAAGCAGTAAAACACCTGGTAATGAAAGTAAGTCGATCTTTCAGGGTCTAAAGTGTCCCCCGTAGATCTTCTGTCGACAGGCCTTGAGCTATTGAAAGCTCTTAAGCAGCCGATCTACTTTTTTCCGGCTCGCAATAAATGTCTTCCAGCGTTTCAAGAACACGGATTACGGATTCTGATGTGCTGGAGTAGTAAATCGTTTGAGCGTCACGACGCGTCTTCACCAGCTTCTGAGCGCGAAGCTTCGAAAGATGCTGAGAAAGTGCTGATTGGCTCAGTCCGACCTGATTGGCAAGAACGCCAACAGGAACTTCACCCTTAACGAGACTGCAAAGGATCAAAAGACGCTTCGGGTTCGCCATTGCTGATAATAATGCTGCCGCAACATTAGAGTGTTCGGCCAAATCTCTTGTCTTCATCTTTTAATCTTCCCAATGCGGAGCGTACATCAGAAACTGTGCTATTTCCAACCCGGTCCTAACCGATATCTAACAATACCAAGAGGGGTCGAAGATTGTATATACCTAAATTTAAGGTATCGAGTATGCTGTTTTAGGTATGTACGTATGATGCCTCGGCGATAATGCTGAGGTCTCCAACGTCCCATCCAGAGGCTGAATTAGACCAAAATAGGTCGATTCTTATCGTTTCGAAGCCGCAAATATGCCAATTTTGGTCACACGGGATTTGCAACCTGTGAATATTGGCCGTTTCTACGTCAGGCTGTCGACCTACTAATTCTCGCACTATTGTATGATTTTATTGCCGCCGGATTTTGTTTTCGGTTTAAAGCATCATCAGGTCTTTTGAGGTCAAGATGTAAGCCCTTCCGAAGCCCCCGTTCAGGCTGGCATCAAGTGGAACGAGGCGGAAGAAGCAGAAATCCGGAAAGTCGATATAGAGCTTGGATTTCGGGTGGCGATCGAGAAAAAGCGTTCGGATGCGATCGTGAGCTTGGCTTTGCCGGTCGATGCGCTCTGCGCTGCAGCGTAAGGTCAAGCGGGGATGGGCGAGAGGATCGCCCTTGCCGGGCTCGCCAAAGAGCGCCGAAGCGCGGCTGTCCTTTATCAAAGCCTTGGTATGTGAGGAGAGGCCGGAGACCAGGATGACCGGAGCGCCATCAGCATCCATGGCGGTCAGGACGCGGCTGACGGAGGGAAAGCCGGTTTCGGGGTCGATGACGGCCAAGGCCGCATGTGCGGCTTCGCGCATGAGGTCGCGGGCCTGAATGCGCGCATCCTCATCCGTTTCCCTGATCACCGATGGTTTATCGTTCATTAACGGCTCCATGAAATGAGGAGCAGTCGCGAACGACTACTCCTTTCGCCGGTGGCTGGTCAGGCCCGATACCACGTCTTGCGCAGAGATCGTTCCGATAATGGTGCCATTGTCAACAACGCCGATATTGCCCGGCTGGCGGGTCAGGGCGTCAAGAATATCGACAAGCGGCGTTGCGGCGGTTGCCGTCGCGGTGACGGAACCGGCATTGGCCGAATGTCCGACGCCCTGCTGCATGACATCCCGTGCCGTCAGCATGCTGATGGGGTTCATGTGCTGCACGAAGTCGGCCACATACTGATCAGCTGGATTCTTGACGATCTCCTGCGGTGTTCCGCACTGGATAATGTGGCCGCTTTCCATGATGGCGATGCGGTTGCCGATGCGGAATGCTTCGTCCAGATCGTGGCTGACGAAGAGGATCGTCCGCTTCAGGCGGCGCTGGAACTCCAGAAGCTCGTCCTGCAGGCGTGTGCGGATCAGCGGGTCGAGGGCGGAGAACGGCTCGTCCATGAGCAGGATTGGTGCTCCGGTCGCAAAGGCGCGGGCGAGGCCGACGCGCTGCTGCATGCCGCCCGAAAGCTCGTTGACCTTGCGATTGGCCCATTGCGTAAGGTTGACAAGCTGCAGCTGTTCGTCGACGCGCTTCTTGCGTTCTGCTTCCGGCACGCCCGCAAGCTCAAGTCCGAAGCCGACATTGTCGGCGACCGTTCGCCAGGGCAGAAGCGCGAATTGCTGGAACACCATGGAGACGGTATGCATGCGCAAATCACGCAGGGCTTTGGGGCTGCAGGAATAGGGGCTGACGGCGCCGTTCTTGGTGTTGACGGAGACCTCGCCGCGCACCACCGGCGCCAGGCCGTTGACGGCGCGCAGCAGCGTCGATTTGCCGGAGCCGGACAGGCCCATAAGCACGAGGATCTCGCCTTCCTCGATCTGTAGCGAGGCATTGGCGACACCGAGCACCATGCCGGTGGATTTGCCGATCTCGTCGCGAGACTTGCCTCCGTCGACGAGTTTCAGGGCGGCATCGGGACGATCGCCGAAGATGATGCTGACATTTTTGAAATCGACGGCGACGGTCATGAGCGGTCTCCTTCGCCGGGCGCGCGGAACATACGGTCGAGAATGATCGCCAGGATGACGATGCAGGCGCCGGAATCGAAGCTCTTGGCGACATTGACGCTATTCAGTGCGCGCAGCACCGGCACGCCGAGACCGGGGGCGCCGACGAGTGCGGCGATCGAGACCATCGAGAGTGACAGCATGATGGTCTGGGTCAGGCCGGCCATGATCTGCGGCGTGGCAAAGGGCAGCTCGACCTTGCGCAGAACCTGGCGTGGCGTCGCGCCGAAGGATTCGGCCGCTTCCACCAGCGAAGGGGGAGTGGAAATGATGCCGAGGCGCGTCATGCGGATCGGTGCGGGAAGAGCAAAGACGACGGTGGCGACCAGGCCCGGGACCATGCCGAGACCGAGCAGGATCATTGCTGGCACCAGATACACGAAGGTCGGGATGGTTTGCATCAGATCGAGGATCGGCCGCATGATGGCGTAAAGCCACGGACGGCGCGCTGCCGCGATGCCGAGGGGTACGCCCACGAGCATGCACACGAAGGTGGAGGCTAGCACCAGCGCCAGCGTCTCGGTCGTCTCTTTCCAGTAGCCCTGGTTGATAGTGATCAGCAGGCCGATCAGGGTGAGGACCGTGATCGTGACGCTCCGGCGCATCCAGTGGGCGATTGCCGTGAAGACAATGACGACGATCAGCGGATGCGGTACCTGCAATAGGAACAGCAATCCGTTGATTCCATGCGCGACAACGAAGGAAAGGCCGTCGAAGAACCATGTGACATTGCTCGTCAGCCAGTCGACGACGGCTTTGGCCCATGGCCCGATGGGGATGCGGTAATCGGTTAACCAGTTCACGTCTTTGCCCACGATTGGGGGCGGCGTTTCCGATTGTAACGTATGAAGCCGGAGGTGCCGCCGAAGAATACGGTCTGTCACGCCAAGCGGACCATTGTCCGGAGATGGCGGGACGCGAAAGCAAGCAGTCCGTTCAAGGAAGAGAAAGGGGCGGTTTGGCCGCCCCTCCATCCGTCCTCGTATTATAGGCCGAGCTTGGCCTTGACAGCCGCCAGACCGTCACCGCCATCCTTGGTGGTGACGCCCGCGAGCCACGGCGTGATTGCGGTCGGGTTGGCCTTCAGCCATTCCGTCGCTGCGACTTCCGGATCCTTGCCGTCATTCAGGATCTTGCCCATGATTTCGTTTTCCATCGGCAGCGAGAAGACGAGATTTTTTACGAAGGTGCCGACATTCGGGCATTCCTGCAAGTAGCCGGCGCGGACGTTGGTATAGACGGTCGCACCACCGAAATTCGGTCCGAACACGTCGTCACCGCCGGTGAGATAGGTCATCTTGTAGGTGGTGTTCATCGGGTGCGGGGCCCAGCCGAGGAAGATGATCGGCTTGCCTTCCTTATCGGCGCGGGAGACCTGCGCCAGCATGCCCTGTTCGGAGGATTCGACCACTTCGAAGCCCTTGAGGCCGAAGGTGTTCTTGTCGACCATGTCGATCACCAGGCGGTTGCCGTCATTGCCCGGCTCGATGCCGTAGATCTTGCCGTCGAGATCGTCCTTATGAGCGGCGATATCCTTGAAGTCCTTGATGCCGAGCGCGGCACCCTTTTCGTTTGTCGCGAGCGTGTACTTGGCGCCCTCCAGGTTGGCGCGGACGGTTTCGACCGACTTGTCCGCGGCGAACGGCTTGATGTTTTCGGCCATGGAGGGCATCCAGTTGCCGAGAAAGACGTCGATGTCCTTGTTCTTCAGCGACTGATAGGTCACCGGCACGGCGAGTACCTTGACGTCGGTATCGTAGCCGAGCGCCTTCAGGAGGATTGAGGCGGTGGCCGTGGTGGAGGTGATGTCGGTCCAGCCCACATCGGCAAAATGTACGGTGCTACAGCTTGCCGGCTCGGCTGCGGAGGCCGCGGCGGCGCCCAATGTCAGTGCGGAAAGAGTTGAAGCGAAAGCGAATGCAGTAAGGGTCATTTTTATCATTGCGTGACTCCCAGTCTAACGTTCCCAAGCAACCATCAATAACTGACATTTTCAAGCGACCACAGTGTATTTGCGGCGGTTTGAGGGGGCTGAATGCGACGCCTGTCTTTTTCTGTCCGCCGCTGGCCAAGGCTTTTGCGCCCTTGGCGAAGCACGCCTGAATCTTGTGGTTTTCGCCGCGACCGTCTTTTCTTATCGTCCCACAGCACCCATGAAGCATTCAAGGAGAATGTCATGGCCAAGCTTTACTTCCATTATTCGACGATGAATGCCGGCAAATCGACGATGCTGCTGCAGGCTGCCTATAATTATCAGGAGCGCGGCATGCGCACCGCAGCCTTCATTGCAGCTCTCGATGATCGCGCCGGGCGTGGCACGATCGCTTCGCGCATCGGCCTGACGATGGATGCCTTGCCCTTCGAAACCAGCGACGATCTCTATGCCATGGTCGATGAAATGCATGCAAGCGAGCCGCTCGCATGCGTTTTCGTCGATGAGGCGCAATTTCTGACACGCGAGCAGGTCTGGCAGCTTGCTCATATCGTCGATCGCCTCGGCCTTCCGGTCATGACTTACGGGCTGCGCACAGATTTCCACGGACATCTTTTTCCGGGATCGCAGGAGCTGCTGACCATCGCCGACGAATTGCGCGAGGTGCGCACCATCTGCCATTGCGGACGCAAGGCGACGATGGTGGTGCGGCTGGATGCCGTCGGCAATGTTGTCCGTGAAGGCGCGCAGATAGAGATCGGCGGCAGCGACAAATATGTCTCGCTCTGCCGCCGCCATTGGGAAGAAGCGATTACCTGCGAGTGAAGCGGCGCCCGCGGGCTTTCTGTAGCATTGCAGACTCTCCTCGGCATATGATCGTTGTTCGAGATTGAGCTGATCGGGAGTGATGATGAAACTGCTGTGTCTGCTGTCGGCGGCCATCATGCTTGCCTCGACCCCTTGTGTGCTTGCAGACGGCGATGCGGTCGCGGGCGCCGTCGTTTTCAAGAGGTGCGGGGCATGTCACACGGCGACCGGGCCTGACAATCGCGTCGGCCCCTCGCTGATGGGGGTCGTCGGACGAGCCGTCGCAAGCAAGCCGGATTATGCCTACTCGCCGGCGATGAGGGCATTCGGAGCTGATGGTAAGGTCTGGGATGAAACGCTGCTGCGGAAATACCTGCCGGCGCCGCAATTTCTCGTCAAAGGCACCCGGATGGCGTTCCCGGGTCTGAAAAGCGACAAGGACCTCGACAACCTTATTGCCTATCTGAAGAATCCAGCCGCTGCCCAATAGTTTTCGAGCATTTCCTTCGCCTCAGGAAGCGGCTAGTCTCGCGCCAAAGGTAGGGGAGGGAAGCTTCATGGTCAGGCCTCATTCCTTCGATGGCATGCTCGATAAGGCGCGAACGACGCTCGATGACGCCCTGAACGACGCGAATTCGGCCGTGGCGACGCTCGCCGGCCACGCCAGGGAGAGCGAACGCGTCGAAGTCGTCAATTTTCCTGTCGAAGAAGCGACCGTTCGCGAAGCGGTCGAACTGCTCGACCGTTGGAAGTCAGCCGCCCTATTGCTGGTCAAGGGACTGGACCATGCGACCGAGGAGGCGGATCTGCAGCATCGCCGATTGTTCAACGAGAAAGTCGGTCTTGAAAATGCAAGCCTGCTCAGCCGGACGCTGGCGCGGGGACCGATGAAGCCGGAGGCTATCATCGCTGATCTCGATACGATCCTGGACGTATCGGCCGAGCTCGATCTTCTTTTCAAGCAGGCAAGACCCGTAATCTCCCGGTGCTTTCGTGAATGCGAACTTCAACTCGAAGGCGTGATCGAGCGGCGGCGGAAACTCGATTTCGATATAGAAGAGATACAGCGCCGGGCGGATTCCCTGGCGGAAAAGCTCATGTATCAGCGGCGCAACCGCCCATCCTCGCGCCATGCCGATCTGCAGTCCGAACTCGAAGGGGACTATCGTGCTCTGTTGACGGAGCAGGACGATATTCGGCGGCAAGAACAGGAGCTGCAATCCCGCCGGACGGTGCGACAGCGCCTGATTGACATTTATGAAGGGCTGGCGGCTGCTCTGAATGGGCAGATCGCCGCCATCGGCGCCATGGCCGCCAAGCTGACCATCGATATCGAGCAACGGATCGCCTTGCTCAAGGCATTGGCGGCAGAAGTGGCTCAGGCATTAACCATGGTTTCGCGAACGGCAGCGGTCGAGAGCCTGATCCAGGCGTTCGAGGCGAATGTGCTGGCGGGGCATGACCTTGCCGTGCGCAAGGCTCATGTCGATGCCGTCTTCAAAAGACGGCTGGAGCCGCATCCGCTACCCATATCCACAGACCAGGGCGGAGCGGCGGAAGAGGTGCAACCTGAGGGTTGATTGTCGTCCGGCACTGAAAATTCCATGCGGACGGTTGTTGTTTTTCCCAAGAACACATATTTGCTGGAAAGTGAATGGCGATAAGGACTTAATGATCCGGGGATCGCGGCGATTTTCGCGACGTCCATTGCGCAGGTTTGGTGTGGTGCGTCCTTTGCGTCGGCGGGATGTGCGGTACGATTTAGGAGGCGTGTCCATGCTTGACTCGATCACGGCGTTCTTCAAGCGGATCTGGGCCGCCATCGTACGATGGCTGGGATTGGTTTTCGTCGGGCTTAGCTGGCCATTTCTTGCAGCGCATGGCTGGTATCGGCAGCGCAACTGGCTGATCAAGCTGCCGGTCGCCGCCTTCGTAGCGCTGATGGCGCTGCTCTATATCTATTTCGTTTGGCAGACGCAGGTCTGGACAGGGTTCAATCCCGCCTATCCGGATGTCTACAAATTCTCCGAGCGCAAATATTCGGCCGGGCAGGAGCTGCCTGCAACGGACGGCCAGCAGGCCGCGGCAACGGCGCCCAAGACCTGCCAAACCTCGGCCGTCGTCGACGTTGCCACCGATCTGATCGATTTCGACGTCAACCAGAATGCCTGGATTTCCTCGATGCTGCTCTACAAGCTCGGCTTCTTCGGCATTTCATGGGATGATACGCCGTTCCTGGACAATAAGGCTTCCTTCCAGCGGGGCATCAATTCTGTCGTTCGCCGTACTTCGGCGGAGTTGGTCGATACGCTCGGCCGTGTACGCGGAACCTCCGGCATCAACAGCGATCTGCAGAAGGCGCGCGGCAACTTGCAGTTCGACGAGTCCAGCTGGTATTTCGGCCTGCATCCCTTCGGACCGAAGACGCCGAGCCCAAGCTATTATCGCGCCGCGATGACCAATCTGCGCAGCTTCAATAGCGACCTCGGCAACTGCAAGGCAATTTTCGACGGGCGCGCCGACAATCTCCTGCAATTCGTCGACCACATTGCCAACGATCTCGGCAGCACGGCGGATATATTGGCCAAGAGGGCAGGCGATCACAGCTACGGTTGGCTGGACATGCGGGCTGACGATCGCTTCTGGTTCGCCTATGGTCAGCTTTACGCGAGCTACGGCATTCTAACCGCAGCCCGTTCGGATTTTCAGCAGGTGATCGCCGAGCGCAATGTTGGCACGCTTTGGGCTGATGTCACGACGCAATTGCAGACCGCCTTGCGCATTCAGCCCTTCATCATTTCCAACGGGCCGGAAGACAGCTCCTTCATGCCGAGCCATCTTGCGACCATGGGCTTCCATATTTTGCGGGTACGCTCGAGCCTCGTCGAAATCCGCACGGTTCTGGGCGGTCGCTAAACAAGAAGTGAACTGGCGCCCGTTCCGGTGCGGCAGGCACGTATGGACGTTAAGCCCTCTCGGCGGTCTCAGTCTGGAGAGCGCTTGAGTGAGGGCTTGCCTAGAGCGGTTCAGCTTTTCACGGAATCTGCGAACCGCTCTATCTCTTTGTTTTCACGCAATTCCGGACGGAAAACCGCTGCGCACTTTTCCTTGAATTGCTCTAGCTGATCAGCTTCAGGCGGATGGCTTTTGCGACGAGCTGTGTGCGGTTGACGCAATCGAGCTTCTTGATCGCATTCATCATATAGGCGTTGACCGTGTGGTCGGAGAGGGTGAGGATCTGGCCGATCTCCACTGAGGTCTTCCCCTGAGCGGTCCAGCGAACCACTTCCAGCTCACGTGCCGAAAGCGAGTGCGGTGCGGCACTATCGTTGCGCTTGAGGCAATTATAAGCATCGAGCGCCTGCAGCATGATCAGGGTGAGTTCGTTGATCTCACTCTGGCCGAGGCTGTTGCGATTGCCCATGAACCAGAAGACGAGGCGTTGACCATCCGGCGCGTTGACCGGAATGATGACGCTCATCGGACAATTGTAATTGATCAGGAGTGCGCGAAGTTCGCGCGGCAGATCGGCGTCGGGTTCGGCATCCTTTTCCAGCAGATGCCAGGAACGCGGCATCACCGAATCGCGCGTGCGCAACAGCATTGGGCAACGGCGAACGAGCTGATGACGATCAAATTCACGGACGAACTGAGCCGGCACTGTCCCCTCGATGAGCAACGGCGTCATCATCGTGTCGTCGGGAACCGGGGCGTTCATAAGAGCCATATGGCTGAAGCCAAAAGCTGACCCGGTGCGTTCCAGGGCCAGTGCAAAGGCCGCTTGTGTCCGAGCAGCAGCCAGCTCGGCAGAAAGCAGCAATTGTCTCTCGGCAGTAATGATATAGGACATATGAGTGAAGCGCCCACAGCGTGTTATCGTTATCAAATACCGGATTTATGAGTGAATGCTAGACGCAAAAATACCACAGAACCAGAAATAATTTCATTTTCATATATTTTAATATTCAGACATGTAGAATTACAGAAATCTTCGCCCAAAATGGTCATTAAGCGTAAAAATAGCGTTTCCGTTGGCCTAATTTCGACGGAGCCGTACATTTTGCGTCGACCTCGGCAGCCAGGGAGCAACCCGGTGAACGCATTTGCCAAGTCAAAATGAGGTCAGAATGTGCGTTTTGGACAGGGCGGTCCGGAGCCGGCAGAGAGACGTAACTTGATCCAAAACTGTCTCACGCCTCGCTTTAGGATTAACCGTTTATCACAGCATCAGTTCGGTTCCATCTTTTGTTCCTGAGGTTCGACGGTCCCCATTTTCTTGTCGCCAGCTCTTGGAAGCGTGCGAACAGTCAGGAGTTTCATCAAATGATGCGTTGCCGTGTCGGCGCGCCTTGCGAAGGCCCAAAGCGGTTGCTATCGGTCTTGCAAAAGTAATCGCTTGCAGGCGTATAGCTCATGAATTTTCGCTTCTTCCCGCAGCTTGCGGCGCGCTGCTGTCAAACGCTGTTGTGTTTCGTCACTAGCGTTTTGCTTTTGCTTGCTTCGCCTGTGTTTGCCGAAGCGGCTGGTGTCGCCGGTGGCACCCCAATGCAGTTTTTGCTCGTTCACGGCGAGATGGGCCAGTGCCGGGCCGATAACACTTGCCCCGACTGGATCTCCGCCGAAGGGCAGATCATGGCGGATACGCCGCGGAAGCTGCAGAAAGTCCTGAAGCAGGTGGGCAACCGGAAACTGCCTATCGTCGTCAGTTCGCCGGGTGGCGATGTCAAGGCGGCCATGGAGATGGCTCGTATCATTCGCAAGCAGAAGCTTTCGATCGCAGTCGGCCGCACCCGCTCGCGGGCATGTCCCTATGCCGAGCCGATCTGCTCAGTAGCTTTTGCAAAGGACGGGTCGATCACGGGACAGCCATTTTCCGACGGCGCAATCTGCTTTTCGGCCTGCCCGCTGTTTTTTGCAGGCGGCGTTCAGCGCGTTTCCAGCCCCTTCGCGCTGCTGGGCGTTCATCAGATCACCACCACCTACAGCGAAGTGCGCGTCCAGTACCGCACCGAATATGAGATGGTGGACGGCAGGCGCAAGGTCATCTCTAAGAAGGAGATCGGCCGCAAATTCGTCGGCAAATACGATACGACCAAGCTCGACAAGGCACAAAGAGCCAGGCTGGTGAGCTTCCTCGACAAAATGGGAATAGAGCGGGGTCTTGTCGATCTGATGCTTGGAACCGACCCGAACGGCATTCATCTGATTTCGCAGATGGACGCGTTGAGACTGAAGCTGACGACGGAGCTTGCCGATGCCGATGCCCTGGTCTCGGCGCGCAACTGCAAGGAAAATCAATCGATTTCCGATTGTGTCGCGCCCGCTCCGTCGACGACCGGTGCGCCGATGACCAGCGCATCGGCAATGGCCGGCAAGTAGCCGCTGACCCGGCCTCAGCTATCCTTTCGCTTTGGCCTTCGCCATGATCTTCTCCAGGAAGCCCAGCAACAGTGCCGAGACGACAAAGGCGAGGTGGATGATGGTGAACCACATCAGTTTTGCGTTGTCATATTGAGTGGCGTTGAGGAAGATCTGTAGCAGGTGGATCGAGGAAATGGCGACGATCGAAGAGGCGACCTTGATCTTGAGGCTGCCTGAATCGAGCTTGCCGATGAAGGAAACCTCGCCTCCATTTTCGGCTTCGTCGAAGCGGCTGACGAAATTCTCATAGCCGGAAATCATCACCATGACGATCAGGCTGGCCACCAGGGCGGCATCGATGAGGCCGAGAATGGCGAGGATCATATCCGCTTCGTCATAGGCGAAGACATTGATCGCCACCTTGTAGAACTTGTAGGCGAACGAAACGGCATAGACGGCGAGCGAGGCGGCGAGGCCGAGATAGAAGATCACCAGGAGCCAGCGACTGGAGAGGATGATGCGCTCGACCAGCAATTCCAGGGACTTCATATCTTTTCCTTCTTTCTCGGTTTGGATTGGACGCCGAAAATAGGCATGCCAGCGTCGTGAGACAAGGCGGTGCGTTTCGACTAGCAGAGTGCTTCGCAACTATTCACACCCGATAGATATTGGTTTATCCCGACAGGGAAATGACCGTATGTTCGGGGGCGAGACTTATGGCGACGACAGTGGCATCCGATATCGAGATCGCGCGCGCTGCGAAGAAGCTGCCGATTATGGAAATCGGCGCAAAGCTCGGTATTCCGGCGGAAGATCTCGCACCCTACGGCTACGACAAGGCAAAGATCGGTGCCGCGTTCATTGCGGCGCAGGCCGGCAAGAAGGATGGCAAGCTGATCCTTGTCACGGCGATCAATCCGACGCCGGCCGGCGAAGGCAAGACCACCACGACGGTCGGCCTCGGCGACGGCCTGAACCGCATCGGCAAGAAGACCGTGGTGTGCGTGCGCGAGGCCTCGCTCGGTCCGTGCTTCGGCGTGAAGGGCGGGGCGGCCGGCGGCGGTTACGCGCAGGTCATCCCGATGGAAGATATCAACCTTCACTTCACCGGCGATTTTCATGCGATCACGTCGGCCCATAATCTGCTCGCCGCGCTGATCGACAATCACATCTACTGGGGCAACGAGCAGAATATCGATATCAGGCGCATCACATGGCGCCGCGCAATGGACATGAACGACCGCGCGCTGCGCGATATCGTCTCCTCACTCGGCGGCGTCGCGAACGGTTTTCCGCGCGAGGGTGGCTTCGACATCACCGTCGCCTCCGAGGTGATGGCAATCCTTTGTCTGGCATCCGACCTCAAGGATCTGGAAAAGCGGCTCGGCAACATCATTATCGGCTATCGCCGCGACCGCACGCCGGTTTACGCCCGTGATCTGAAGGCTGACGGCGCCATGGCCGTGCTCCTGAAGGACGCCATGCAGCCGAACCTCGTGCAGACGCTGGAGAACAATCCGGCGCTGGTACATGGCGGCCCCTTCGCCAATATTGCCCATGGCTGCAATTCGGTGATCGCGACGCGCACGGCGCTGAAGCTTGCAGACTACGTGGTCACGGAAGCCGGCTTCGGCGCCGATCTGGGTGCCGAGAAGTTCTTCGATATCAAATGTCGCAAGGCAGGGCTGTCGCCGGATGCGGCTGTCATCGTCGCGACCGTGCGGGCCTTGAAGATGAATGGCGGCGTGAAGAAGGACGATCTCGGCAAGGAGAATGTGGAGGCTCTGGTCAAGGGTTGCGCCAATCTCGGCCGGCATATCGCCAATGTCCGCAAGTTCGGTGTGCCCGTCGTCGTCGCCATCAATCATTTCATCTCGGACACGGAAGCTGAAATCGAGGCGTTGAAGAATTATGTCGCCCGTCTCGGCGCCGAGGCGATCCTCTGCCGGCACTGGGCCGAAGGTTCGGCCGGCATAACCGAGCTCGCGCACAAGGTGGTCGAGCTTGCTGAATCCGGCCAGGCAAAGTTCCAGCCGCTTTATCCGGATAATCTGCCGCTCCTGGAAAAGATCGAGATCGTCGCCTCGAAGATCTATCACGCCGGCGAGGTCACGGCCGACAAGTCGGTGCGCGATCAGCTCCGGTCCTGGGAGGATCAGGGCTATGGGCATCTGCCGGTCTGCATGGCGAAGACGCAATATTCCTTCACGACCGATCCGAACGTTCGCGGTGCGCCAGAGGGGCACATTGTGCCCGTTCGCGAGGTACGGCTTTCCGCCGGGGCCGGCTTTGTCGTTGTCATCACTGGTGAGATCATGACCATGCCCGGTCTACCGAAATCGCCGGCGGCCGAAAGGATTTTCCTCAATGATCAGGGCTACATTGAAGGACTGTTTTAAGTTCAGAATCCGATTCAACTTGTCGGTCTGGAAGTGCCGGCTTGGCAGCTTCGCCCGCATCTATTGTCATCCAATTTTGGTAGGATATCTAACGCATTGACCTTGGCGAAATCCGAAACAAATCGGCTGGGTCCAAGCATGGTTAAGACGGAGACGGATCGTGACTGCTGACCGCCGTGCAAGTTTGGATGAGATACGGGACTTCCATGCGAAGCTGATGGCAGCTGCCAGCAATTCTTCCGATGAAAGGCTTGAGCGGGCCTTCCGCCTCGTCAGGCGTGAGGCATTCATGGGGCCGGGGCCTTGGCAGATCAGGGCCGGTCGCCACTACCTGGAAACCCCAAACGCCGATCCCACGTTCCTCTACCAGAACGTTCTGGTCGCCCTGGACAAGTCCAAAGGCATCAACAATGGCGAGCCGTTTCTCCATGCTGCTTTCCTGGGCGCCGTGGCTCCACAGCCGGGCGAAACCGTTGTCCATATCGGTACCGGGACGGGATATTACACCGCCATTCTGTCGACGCTGGTGGCACCGGGCGGCCAGGTCCACGCCGTCGAGATTGATGAGACATTGGCCAGCCGCACCCGCGATAATCTTGCCTCGTTCGAGAACGCCTCCGTCATCTGTGCCGATGCGACTGAGCTGGAGCTTCCGCAAGGGGATCTGATCTACGTGAGTGCGGGGGTGGTGGCGCCGCCGATATCGTGGTTGCAGGCGCTGCGCCTCGGCGGCCGGATCATCGTGCCCTGGCAGGCGAATGATAAGGTCGGGCTTGCCGTCCTGATCACACGCGCAGAGCAGGGGTTCGGCGCCCGCGCCTTGATGCCCGCCTATTTCATTCCCTGCATCGGAGCTTCCGATCCTATGCAAACCACGAAAACGCCAAATGGAGGCGAGGCTCGCTCCATCCAGTCGGTTTGGCTCACCCAGGATCGAGCGCCGGATGAAACGGCCGTGGCGATCTATAGAGATGTATGGTTCTCGAATGCAGGTCTCGGGGTTTGACGAGGTTTAAAGATCAACGTGCCATCGATTCCGCGACGCGCTTTTAGTGACAGTAACGAAAGCCGCCATTCCTCTCGATGACGTCGAGATGGAAATGCGTTTCGTGCGCCGCATCGCTCTCCGGGTCCAGAACGGTCGTGAAATAGAGACAGGCCGAGGCGCTGGTTGCGCGCTGGAATGCGCCTGTCAGCGTCGGATCTTCGCGCCGCGGTTCGATTGCAATGGTCTTACCGTTTTCGAAGGTAAAGCTCGCGACATCGATGGCGTTGCCGCGGGCATGCTCGGAAATCTTGCCGGTCGAAGCATTGTTGCGCAGCCGGCAGACATAGGTCGACGCCTGGTTGATGGCGACGATCTTGCCATTGTCCAATGCCGCGGCTGAGGGGATGACACTTTCCCTCATCCATTGAGCCAAAGCGAGGGCGGCTTCGCAGCGCATTTTCCCTTCGGGCTTGAATTCTATGCCCGGCAGCGGAGAGCTAAGCGCGATTGGCTTGTCGATGCCGCAGCCATTGCCATCGTCGATGCGGGCGATCTCTTTGAAGGTTGCTCCGATGGCGGTCAGCGCCTTCAAGCAGGCCTGGTGCTCATCGTCCGGTTCGGAAGCGATGGTCAGAGGCGGGCGGGGAGGACCCTGCATCTGCTGACCGTTTGTCTGCTCCTCCGGCTGTGGCGCCGGCATTTCTTCCGGTTGAACCGTCGGCTTTTCCGCCGGAACGACAGGGCTGTCCGGCGATGCCGAGGGTTTTTCTGCCGGGATCGGCGCCTTGCCATCCGGCCGAACTTGTTCCTGATCCGGTTTTTGCTCGGGTATCGGGCCGGTCTGAGGGAGAGACGTGGCGATGAGAAGGGCGGCGGCGGAGACTAATGAAACAGTTCTAAACAGCATCAAGTAATTCAGCCAATTCTAATGAGGATGCCGATAGAACGCGCGAGGCTGTCATTTCGTTGCAATTCAGCAACGTTCGCTTCTTGTCTTAAAAGATGACAGTTTTATTCATGATTATGGATGGGAGATATATTGACAATAATAGTCATGTTTTTTATGCGGCAGAAAGAAGGCGGAGTATGTCCGCCCGTTAACAAGATAACCTAGCCAGCCCCTTGCCTGCTTTCGACGCAGCAACCAGCCAGCCCGGTGAAGCAATTCGAAAGGAATGGTTATGGTTGTCCGGCGCTCACGCTCGGTCCTCTTGGCATGCACGGCGTTTCTGGCCCTTGGGCTGGCCACGACATCTTTTGCGCAGACCGCAGCTCAGAATGAAGAGGCGACGAGCGATGCCGCCAAGGGCGATCGCGTTACCAACCTGAAACCAATCGTGGTGACGGGGAAGGGTAAGGCGAACAAGGATGTGCTCGCCGACTCTCCGACCACAAGCGAGACGACGGCCAAGGATATCGATGACAAGCAAATCACACGTATCGAGGATCTTGGCCGCAGCACGGAGGTCGGCGTCGGCTTCAACCGTACGACAGGCGGCGTCAATATCCGCGGCCTTGGCGACGACCGTGTGCTGACGACAGTCGACGGCATCCAGATTCCGTTCCTTCTCGATGCTTCGCGCGATTCCGACGGTGGCATTAACAGCTTCGACTTTAACGCGCTTTCCAGTGTCGATATTGTTCGCGGTGCCGATTCCAGCCGTGCCGGTTCGGGTGCTCTCGGCGGTGCTTTCGTGCTTCGCACGCTAGAGCCGGAAGATCTGATCACGTCCGGCTCCACCTGGGGTGGTGTTTTCAAGTTTGGTTATAACGGCGACGACCGGAGCATCGGCGGCACCGCAGCCGTTGCTAAGCGCATCGACAACACCGCCGTTCTCTTCCAGGGCGGCTACACCCATGGTCATGAGCTTGAGAACAACGGCGATGTCGGCGGCTATTCGACCAAGCGTACAGAAGCCAATCCGGCCGACTACAATCAGAGAAGCGGCCTGTTCAAGATCCGCCAATATACCGACCTCGGCACCTTCGGCATTACGGCCGAGCACTACAACAAGGACAAAGACACTGACCTGATGACCCTGCAGAGCCCGACCGGAAACTTCCGGCCCGGCAATTACAATGGGACAGACAATATCGAGCGCAATCGCGTTTCGCTCGATTACAAGTATGAAGCCGATAGCGCCGATTCGCTGCTTGATACGGCCAATGCCGTTTTCTACTGGCAGAACCTGGTGCGCGAAACCGGTACCTCAGGGTACCGCTACACGTCCGTTATCGGCGATTATTCCCGCCTCAATGAAATGGAAGACCGCAGTATCGGCTTTAGCGGCAACGCGTCGAAGTCTTTCGACACCGGCAATCTGCACCATCAGGTCACCTTCGGTCTCGATGTCGCCTTCGACAAGGTGCATCAGTATTCGGCTGGCAGGGATAGCTGCAGCAACCCGCGCTGGCGCGCTACTTGCGCCTTCCTGCACACCAACCAGTCGGATATGCCCGATGTCGATGGCAAGCGCGTCGGCGTCTTCATCGATGACAAGATCGAGTTGGGCTCCAGCAACTTCTATCTGACGCCGGGCTTGCGTTTCGACTGGTATGACTACTCGCCGAAGAACACGGCCGCCTATCGTGACAGCGCCAACTACGATGGCCTGCCCCCTGGGCAATCCGACAGCCGCTTCTCGCCGAAGCTGCGCGCCTCCTATCAGCCGCAGGACAATGTCGAGATCTATGCACAGTGGGCGATGGCCTTCCGTGCGCCTAACGTCAGCGAACTCTACGTGAACTACGGCGTGCCGGGCGGTTACGTCAACATCGGCAATCCCAACCTGAAGCCCGAAACGAGCAACGGCGTCGAAATCGGTACCAACCTCGGCGATGACGATTTCGGCGGCCATATCGGCGCGTTCTATAACAAATACAAGAACTTCATCGATACGCTGAATTATCGCGATCCCACAGGCACCTATCCGCTTGGGATCACCGAATATTTCAACCGCGCCAGCGTCCGCATGTTCGGTGTCGAGGTCAACGCACACAAGACGTTCGACAACGGCATCCACATCAAGGGCGCTGTCGCCTATGTAAACGGCAAGGATTCCGATACCGGACAGTGGATCAATTCCGTCGCTCCGGCCAAGGCGGCCTTCACCGTCGGCTATGCGGCTGATGTCTGGGGAACGGACCTGACCTTCGTCACCGCGGCTCGCGAGGCGAAGAAGACGGGCGACACGCTGCAAACCCCTGCCTATGGCATCTTCGATCTGACTGCCTGGTGGGAACCGGAGCAGGTGAAGGGGCTCAGCATTCGTGGTGGCGTCTACAACATCTTCAACAAGACCTACTACGACGCGCTCAACGCGCCGTCCTATAGCGGCACGCTGACCCAGCCCGCTTCCTATTATTCCGAACCCGGCCGGACCTTCAAGCTGACGCTGACTCAGAGGTTCTGAGCCGTTACATCGATGCAGCAAGCCTGGATGCGACGAATTGGGGCGATGCTTCGGCATCGCCTCTTTTTTGCCCTCCAGCGTGGCATCCCGCGCTTTGCGCAATTGTAAATCGCAGCGTTCGGTGTTATTCGAGCGGCGCAGTCTTTAACCGTCGAGAGAAAAGAGAGGAGGACCGTATGACCAAGATAGTCTGGCATATTCGCCAGTTCGGTCCGACTCGTGCCCTGCAGATGCGTTTGCAGGGCTGATCAGAGGCTGTTTCTCACTCATTCCTTCTGGTCTGCCCTTTGGGAGACGTGAGCCCGCGCATTCGCGCGGCCGCGTCATGACATGTTTTCGAGCATTGGCCCGCTTGGGCCTTCGGCATCGGCGTGGCGCGGCAAAAGGAGCCGCCGGCGATGTCTTGAGATGCTCGATCAAGACCGGAAAAGACCATGACTCTGATTAATCTCCGCAATCTGGGCGTCACCATGAGTGAGCCGCTGTTTTCCAACCTCAGCATTACCGTGGATGCCGGTGACCGCGTCGGCATCGTCGCCGCGAATGGACGCGGGAAGACCACGCTGCTCAATTGCCTGGCCGGCCGGCTGGAGCCGACCACGGGCGAGATCACCCGCGCCCGGGGCCTGCGCGTCGGCTATGTCGAGCAGAATGGGCCGGCGAACCTGCTGGAGGTCTCCTTCTATGAGGCAGTCCTTCAAGCCTTGCCGAAGGAGCAGGTCGCAAGCGAAAGCTGGCGCGTCGATGTCGCCCTGGATTCGCTCGACGTGCCTGATACGATGCGGGAGAGGACGTTGGCGCAGCTCAGCGGCGGCTGGCAGCGGCTTGCCATGCTTGTCCGCGTATGGGTGACGGAGCCTGACGTGCTGTTTCTGGACGAGCCGACCAACCATCTCGATCTCGCCAAGATCGCGCTGCTGGAGGATTGGCTGAATGCCTTGCCGCGCGACGTGCCCGTCATCATCGCCAGCCACGACCGCGCCTTCCTCGATGCCGTCTGCAATCGAACCCTGTTCCTGCGCCAGGACCAGTCGCAAACCTATGCACTGCCGTATAGCAAGGCACGGGCGGCGCTGGACGAGGTCGATGCCTCGGATGAGCGGCGTTACCAGAAAGAGATGAAGACGGCGCAGCAGCTGCGCAAGCAGGCGGCCAAGCTCTACAATCTCGGCGTCAATTCGGGCAGCGATCTTCTGACGGTGAAGACGAAGCAATTGAAGGCGCGAGCCGAGAAACTGGAGGACAGTGCAAAGCCAGGCTACCGCGAGCGCTCTTCCGGCTCGATCAAGCTTGCCAATCGCGGCATCCACGCCAAAGTGCTGCTGACGCTGGAGGATGCTGCGGTGACGACACCTGACGGTACGCTGCTGTTCAAGACCGGTCAGCAATGGATTTGCCAGGGCGACCGCATCGTGCTGCTCGGGCAGAACGGCGCCGGCAAGACGCGGCTTGTGGAGATGATCCGCAGGGCGATTGCCGATCAGGCCGTCGGCGGTACGATCAAGCCGACGCCATCCATCGTGCTCGGTTACAGCGATCAGGCGCTCTCCAATCTCGGCCAGAAGGACACGCCGCTCGGCATGATCACGCGCCTGTTCGAGCTCGGCGAGCAACGTGCCCGCACGCTGCTGGTCGGGATCGGGATCAATATCGATATGCAGGGCAAAGAGATCGGCCGTCTGTCCGGCGGGCAGAAGGCGCGGCTTGCCATGCTGGTGCTGCGGCTGACCAATCCCAACTTTTACCTGCTGGACGAGCCGACAAACCATCTGGATATCGACGGCCAGGAGGCGCTGGAGGGTGAGCTGACGGCAAATGAGGCAAGCTGCCTTCTCGTCTCGCACGACCGCAGCTTCGTGCGATCTATCGGCAATCGCTTCTGGATGATCGACCGGAAGCGGCTGGTCGAGGTGGATGGGCCGGAAGAGTTCTTCGAAGCCGCCAGAGCGCAGGAGTAGACGAGCGGGTGGGCAGAGACGAAAAATCGTTTCTGCCCATTCCCCAAGATTGCGGCTTGCGCATCGCCGCATCTCACGCTAACAATTCCCGCCATGAATATGTCCTTGAACAACATTGCAGTTTGGTGGTGGGCACGCTGAGGCGGCCTCGACCAATCGTGTTCAAAGACGACGAGTGAGCCGCCCGAGATTTCGAGGCGGCTTTTTTGTTATATTGGCCGCCTGTCATCCGGGCCGATAACGGAGTGAGGAACAATGGTAACGATCCTTCGGGATGATGGTGCGGAAATCTACGAGACGAAGGGCGGCATCACCGTCACTCGGCAGCGTCGGCCGACGCCCTATGCGGATGCGGTTTCGTCCTATATCGACAAGCTCGACGAGCGCCGCGGTGCGGTCTTTTCATCGAACTACGAATATCCGGGCCGCTACACGCGTTGGGATACCGCCATCGTCGATCCGCCGCTCGGCCTGTCCTGCAATGGGCGCGATGTCTGGATCGAAGCCTATAACGAGCGCGGCGAAGTCATCCTCGGCTTTATCGCGGAGAAGCTGAAGACGGTTTCAGAGGTCGTTCTCGGCGCTTCGACGCCGCGCCGGCTCGATCTCACGGTCAAGACGCCGGATCGTGTCTTCACCGAGGAAGAGCGCTCGAAAATGCCGACGGTCTTCACCGTGCTGCGCGCCGTGACCGATCTCTTCTACTCGCAGGCGGATGCCAGCATCGGCTTCTACGGCGCCTTCGGCTATGATCTCGCTTTCCAGTTCGATGCGATCGATCTGAAGCTCAAGCGCCCGGACGACCAGCGCGACATGGTGCTCTACCTGCCGGACGAAATCCTGGTGGTGGACAACTATTCCGCCAAGGCCTGGATCGATCGGTACGATTTCGCCAAGGGCGACGTATCGACGGAAGGCAAGTCGGGCGAGATCGCGCCCGAGCCGTTCCGGCACACCGATGCCATTCCACCGAAGAGCGATCATCGCCCCGGCGAATATGCCGAACTGGTGGTCAAGGCGAAGGAGAGCTTCCGCAAGGGCGATCTCTTCGAAGTGGTGCCCGGCCAGAAGTTCATGGAGCGCTGCGAGAGCAAGCCATCGGATATTTCCAAGCGCCTGAAGGCGATCAATCCGTCGCCCTATTCCTTCTTCATCAATCTCGGCAATCAGGAATATCTCGTCGGCGCTTCGCCTGAGATGTTCGTGCGCGTCTCCGGCCGCCGCATCGAGACCTGCCCGATTTCCGGTACGATCAAGCGCGGCGACGATCCGATCGCCGACAGCGAGCAGATCCTGAAGCTCTTGAATTCCAAGAAGGACGAGTCCGAGCTGACCATGTGCTCCGACGTCGACCGCAACGACAAGAGCCGCGTCTGCGAGCCGGGTTCGGTCAAGGTCATCGGCCGCCGGCAGATCGAGATGTATTCGCGCCTCATCCACACGGTCGACCATATCGAGGGCCGCCTGCGCGACGATATGGACGCCTTCGACGGCTTCCTGAGCCACGCCTGGGCCGTCACCGTCACCGGCGCGCCGAAGCTTTGGGCCATGCGCTTCATCGAGAGCCATGAAAAGAGCCCGCGCGCATGGTATGGCGGCGCGATCGGCATGGTCGGCTTCAACGGCGACATGAACACCGGCCTGACGCTGCGCACTGTTCGCATCAAGGACGGCATTGCCGAGGTGCGGGCCGGCGCGACGCTGCTCAACGATTCGATCCCCGAGGAAGAAGAAGCCGAAACCGAACTGAAGGCCTCCGCCATGCTTTCCGCTATCCGTGACGCCAAGACCGGCAATTCCGGCAAACAGCAACGGGACGTCGCTTCCGTCGGCAAGGGCGTGAAGATCCTGCTCGTCGACCATGAAGACAGCTTCGTTCACACGCTTGCCAACTATTTCCGCCAGACGGGCGCGACGGTTTCCACCGTGCGTACGCCGGTGCCGGAAGAAGTCTTCGACCGGCTCGATCCGGATCTCGTCGTGCTGTCGCCGGGTCCTGGCAATCCAAAGGATTTCGATTGCAAGGCAACGATCAAGAAGGCGAGGGCGCGCAACCTCCCGATCTTCGGCGTCTGCTTGGGCTTGCAGGCGCTGGCCGAAGCCTATGGCGGCGAGCTGCGCCATCTGGCGATCCCGATGCATGGCAAGCCTTCGCGCATCCGCGTGCTGGAGCCCGGCCTGGTCTTCTCAGGTCTTGGTCGTGAAGTGACCGTCGGTCGCTATCACTCGATCTTTGCCGATCCGTCGAGCCTGCCGCGCGACTTCATGATCACGGCCGAGAGCGAAGACGGCACGATCATGGGCATAGAGCATGTGAAGGAGCCGATCGCGGCCGTGCAGTTCCATCCGGAATCGATCATGACGCTCGGCGGCGATGCCGGCATGCGGATGATCGAGAATGTCGTGGCGCATCTCGCACGCCGGGCAAAGACGAAGGCCGCCTGAGACGAGCGTTTAGAGCTCGGATGTTTCTAGCCCCATGCACTGAACTGACCCCATAAAGTTGGACGGTTCATAGGCTGGGATGATTTGAGGGCTGGGTCCTGTATTTCACAGGGCTCAGCCCTTTGAGTTTCATCCTGAT
>NZ_JAQJCG010000061.1:0-1153 GCF_030182565.1 Rhizobium centroccidentale
GGCGCGCTACATGCAGATCCTGTCGGATTCCATGTGCCAGAAGATGTCGGGCCGCATCATCAACATCCACCATTCCTTCCTGCCGTCCTTCAAGGGGGCGAACCCCTACAAGCAGGCCTATGAGCGCGGGGTGAAGCTGATCGGAGCGACGGCGCATTATGTGACGGCCGATCTCGACGAGGGTCCGATCATCGAGCAGGACACGGCGCGCATCACCCATGCGCAGTCTGCCGAGGACTATGTCTCGATCGGCCGCGATGTCGAGAGCCAGGTTCTCGCCCGCGCCATCCATGCCCATATCCATCACCGCAACTTCATCAACGGCAACCGCACCGTCGTCTTCCCGGCAAGCCCGGGATCCTACGCTTCCGAGCGCATGGGGTGAGTGATGGCGCTCGCAACAGTGATCGCCGGGAAACAAGCGGCGGCTTCGGTGATCGAGGCCGTGAAGGCTGCAGCGGCGGGACTTGAGGCAGAGGCCGGTGTGAAGACTGGTCTTGCGGTCGTCATCGTCGGTGATGATCCGGCCAGCCATGCCTATGTGAACTCCAAGAGCAAGATGGCCAAGGAGTGCGGCTTCAAGTCGGTCCAGCACACGCTGCCGGCGGAAACGACGCAGGAAGAATTGGCAAGTCTGGTGGCTTCGCTGAACGACGATGCCTCCATCCACGGCATTCTCGTGCAGCTGCCGCTGCCGAAGCATCTGGATTCGGATGACATCATCCAGTCGATCCAGCCGGAGAAGGATGTCGACGGGTTGCATGTGGTCAATGCCGGCAAGCTGGCAACCGGCGATCTCGAAACCGGGCTGATCTCGTGTACGCCGGCCGGCGCCATGCTTTTGGTGCGCTCCATCCATGGCGAGGACCTGTCGGGTCTGAATGCCGTGGTCATCGGCCGCTCCAACTTGTTCGGCAAGCCGATGGCGCAATTACTGCTCAATGCCAATGCGACGGTCACGACGGCGCATTCACGCACGAAGGATCTCGCCTCCGTTGCAAGGGGTGCCGATATCCTGGTGGCGGCCGTTGGTCGACCGGAGATGGTCAAGGCCGATTGGGTGAAGCCTGGCGCCACCGTCATCGATGTCGGCATCAACCGGATCGCGGCCCCTGAACGGGGCGAGGGCAAGAGCCGGCTGGTGGGCGATGTC
>NZ_JAQJCG010000062.1:0-1144 GCF_030182565.1 Rhizobium centroccidentale
GCGGGGAGAGCGATTGTCTTGCGTGTCAAGCGTTTTGCCATGGGCGTGCGTCCCTGATGATGGCATTGAGGATGGTGATCAGTTTTCGCATGGTTGCGACGATGGCAACGATCTTCGGCTTGCCTGATGCGACCAGCTTGTCGCGGAAGGCCTTAAGCGTCGGGTTATGCCGGCTGGCGACGAGGGCAGCCATGAAGAGGACGGCGCGCACCTTGCTGCGGCCGCCGCCGATGAAGCTCTTGCCCTTCCACTTGCCCGATTGCCGCGTCCAAGGCGCAAGCCCTGCCAGTGAGGCGATCTGGCGGCGGTCGAGACTGCCCAGTTCCGGCAGTTCGGCCAAGAGCGTGCGCGCCGTTGTCGGCCCGACGCCCGGCACGGAGGTCAAGAGCGTCTCGCGCACCCGCCAAACCGGCGATTTGCGGATATGGTCGTCGAGATCGGCATCAAGGCTTTCGAGCTCGCGCCGCAAGGCCACAAGCAAGCGCTTGATGCTTTTCTGCGCCTGCTTTGCCAGCACCATGCGCAACCGGTTCTCCTCGGCGACGATCATCTGCACGATCTGCCGCCTGCGCGCCACCAGTTCGGACAAAGCCTGGGTCTCGGCATCGCGCAACGGCCGGATCTCCGGCTTCGTCGCCAGAACGAAGGCGGCGATGACGGCGGCATCGATCGGATCGGTCTTGGCCCTGCGGCCGATGGCATGGGCATAGGCGCGCACTTGCGCCGGATTGACGACGAGGACCGTCAATCCGGCCGATGACAGCCCAGCCACCGCCAACGTCTCGAAACCGCCCGTCGCCTCAAGCGCGATCGCATCGGCGCTGATGGCTTTCAGCCGGACAATCAGTTCATCGATGCCGGCATGATCATTGCCAACGGCAAAAGCCTCACCCTGCGGTGCGACGGCCACGTCCAGCCGGTCTTTCGAAACATCGATGCCAACGATCTTTTCCATCTGATCCCATCCTTGCCTAAGCGGGCTTTGCTTGCGCAAGCGGCCCTGGCGACTGTTCGGGTTCAATGGAACGGCGGATGAAGACCCCCGCTCTCCCACGGGCTTGGTGTCCCAAAGGTGCATCGGTCTCCCATCCGCCACCGCAACAGGCATTACAGCCTCAACCGCGGATAAAGGGAAGTTACAAGG
>NZ_JAQJCG010000063.1:0-1138 GCF_030182565.1 Rhizobium centroccidentale
GAGACCTGTGCGCGGATATTTGTAGACGTATGGAAACATTGATGATTCAATGCCTTTATCGAGAGATAGAGGTTTGTAATGAGCCGTCGCCGGATAGGACAGGAAGCGTTCGGATTTGCTGTTGATCGGGGTTCGTCATCGTCTCTGGATGATCTCAGCCGGCTGATCGATTGGGCTCCGATCGAAGAAGCGCTCAGCATTATATCGTGCGCGGCCAGAGGAGAGCCCGCCTGGCCGCCATTGGCTCTATTCAAGGCGGTGCTTTTGTCGATCTGGTATGACCTTTCGGACGTGAAGCTTGCCGAAGCACTGGATGATCGAGCCTCTTTCCGGCGGTTCTGCGGGTTCTCTCGATCGGAGCTGACACCGGAGCGGACAGCATTCGTGCGGTTTCGAAAGGCCCTTATCGGCCATGGCCTGGACAAGACCTTGTTTAACAAGATCACCGATCAGCTCAAGGCCAAGGCGATCCAGGTGAAGACCGGCACGCTGGTCGATGCGACGATCATCGCGTCGGCCAGTGAGGATGATGACGAGGGCCATTGGGTCAAACACAAGGGCCGCCCGGCGGTTCATGGCTTCAAGGCCCATGTCGGTGCGGATGCCGATACCACTCTTGTCGAGGAGATCGCCGTGACGCCCGCCAACATCAACGACGGCAAGGCTGGTCCTGATGCGCTGCCAGATAATCCGGGCGATGTCTATGCCGACAGCGCTTATCGCGGCGACCATTTTGGGAAGGCAGTGCTGGCCAAGGGCGGCACGCCCAAGATTGTCGCCACCGGCATGTGGGGACGCGACGAAGCCGAAACACGGGCGCGCCTTGAGGCCTGGAACCAACCAATCCACCGCATTCGTGGCCGCATCGAAAAGATCTTCGGCACCTGGAAACGAAGCTATGGTCTACGACGAATGCGATGGCGAGGGCTTGCAAAGGCAGGTGTTCAAATTCGCCTGACCGCCATCGCTTATAATATGAAACGCAGTTTGAAGATCATTACCGCAGCCGGATAGACGACAAACAGCACGCCCTGCCAGCGATCGTGTTCCAAGCCGCGTATGCCGACGCCTGCGATACGCTTCCCATCCGAGGAAATACAGCAAATTCAAGCAGAAAGCCTACCCGCGCACAGGTCTC
>NZ_JAQJCG010000064.1:0-1046 GCF_030182565.1 Rhizobium centroccidentale
TAGAGCGTTTCATGTTTTGTTTGAAGCGTATCCTGCATTGACAAGATAATTGGTGCACTCGTCTGGACTGATTGTCTGGACGAGTGAGCCGAGATATCGCCAGGTGTCTTCGATGGTGCGCATTTGCGCTTTTCGCATCCAATGTTTGATCTTGGCAAAAGCCTGCTCGATTGGATTGAGGTCTGGTGAATAAGGCGGCAGAAACCAGAGCCTTGCGCCGGCGGCCTTGATCAACTGGCGTATCTGCCCGGATTTGTGGCTACCCAGATTGTCCATGATGACGATGTCACCTGGCCGCAGTGTCGGCACGAGTTGTTGCTCGACATAGGCCTTGAAGCATTGGCCATTGATCGGGCCATCGAAGACGCAGGGTGCGGTGAGACAATCGGCCCGCAGCGCGCCGACGAAGGTCAATGTGCGCCAATGACCATGCGGAGCAAAGCCACGCAGGCGCTTGCCCTTAACACCCCAGCCGTACAACGGGGCCATATTGGTTTTAATCCAGGTTTCGTCGATGAACACAAGCCTTCGAGGATCAAGTCGCGTCTGCCATGACTGCCAGCGCTTGCGCCGACGGACGATGTCAGTGCGTGCCTGCTCAAAGGCAAACATCGTTTTTTTTGAAGCGCAGCCCCTCGCGGCGCAGGAAACGCCAAACGGCGTCATGCGAGACGATGACGCCTCTCACCGCTAGTTCATCCTTGAGGCCATGCAGGCTGATCTGCGGCGTCTGCGCAATCCGCTCGGCTATGAAAGCGCGATGCGGTTCCAAAAGGCGCTTGCGATGCCCTCCCATCCGGCCGGGCGCGACAGAGCCACTGCGGCGATACCGCTGCGACCACTTCACGACAGATGAGACGGAGACACCAAACCGCGCCGCCACCGAGCGGCAGCTTTCTCCCGCCACAACGGCGCCCACCACACGTTCACGCAGATCATTCGATAGAGGTGCGACCATCAATGCTGACCTCCTCTCAGCCAGCATCTTGAATCATATTCGACATCAAAAGGGAATCCACGATTCAAACAAAATCTGAACCGCTCTA
>NZ_JAQJCG010000065.1:0-903 GCF_030182565.1 Rhizobium centroccidentale
GCTTAATACCATTCAACGACATTAAACCCATATCTGCACCTTAGATGCTCAGGTCTACGCACCGGACTCCGGCAGGATAAACAGGCAACTGGTGGAAACGTAACTTAACCGCGAAAGAGTTAAGCTCTGCCCCGTCTCGCTGTACGATAACTAGCACCTGATAAAATGAGCAACTAAGGAGCTGTAAGAGGTAAAGTGTGATTGCAAACGTCTGGCACTTCACCCACAAAATCAAGCCGTTGCAAGGTAAGAAAAACAAAGAAACGATCTAGACGAAGGTCGCTACGCTCCCCGTGATTTATACATTACCCACCACGGGGGCATTAGGCTTTTATTGCTTTTTTTTGATAGTTATCATGTTCTTAGTAACACTAAGAGCAACCTGATAGCCGTCCTCCAGCACATCGTTGACACCAATTAAACGGATTATGTAGAGTGCACTATACAATTCTTTGTTTAACAGAGGTGGAAAATGGCACCAACAATATATAGAGCTAAGTGCTTGGATTGTAAGCATGAATGGACTAGCAGAGCAGGTTATGGGACACCAGACTACTGCCCAAAATGCCGTAGCCGCAGAATATCAACATCTCCGATTGGATAAAGGAGACCACTATGGGATTCTGGGATAAAGCTTTTGATGTAGCTAAAACCGTAGGAAAAGCTGCATGGGAAGAAACAAAAGCTGCAAATGAACGAGCCAAGCAGTACAGAGAAGAGGTAGTGTCACTTAGCGATCGCGAACTAGCAAGAATCATTGCAACAGAACGCCACAGCACACCATTAAGAGCTGGCGCTGCAATGGCTGAGTTAAAAAGAAGAGGCTATGCTAATGCCGAAGAAATAAAAGCCCTCCTAAAATAACCATAGACTCCATTTACCATAACGTCGCATTACGCGCAC
>NZ_JAQJCG010000066.1:0-890 GCF_030182565.1 Rhizobium centroccidentale
CGATTGCCGCCGATGGAGGCGACCTCGTGGCGGTCGACGCGTTTGGTGCGGTCGTTGCGTACGCGCGTCGTCTGGTCCTTCTGCGCGTGGAAGAACATGTTCTCGCGGCCGGCATCGTCCTCGAAGGTCATCTCGTTGAAGCCGGTGCCCTTATGCGTATTGGAGCGCAGGACCATGCGGGTCTTGTTGGCGGGAAGGTCGTAGGGCACGCCGTTGCTCGGGTTCGGCACCACGCCCGTCACCAGCGGTCGGTCCGGATCGCCGTCGATGAAGGCGACCATGACTTCCATGCCGATGCGGGGGATGACCTGGCCGCCCCATGTGCCGCCAGCCCAGCTCTGGGCGACGCGCACCCAGCAGGTATCAGATCCATCCTTCTTGGCGCGGCGGTCCCAGGGATACCAGAGCTTGATGCGGCCATACTGGTCCGGATGGATTTCTTCTCCGGAGGGGCCGGCAACGATCGCCACCTGCGTGCCGCGGATGCGTGGCCGTTCGGTCTTGCGATGCGGCGTCATTGCGACGCGCGACGGCACGGCCTCGAATTCGTTGGTATATTCCGGCTGATCCGCGTTGGTTTCGTAGGAGGGATCGACCGCATAATGGGTCGCGCGCACGACGACATGTTCTTCATAGACATGCTCGGGATGGGCCACTTCATAGGGCGTAAATCGCCGGCCGGCCTCTAATATGCGCGATGACGATCGTCCCACGACCCGGTTGTGATCGGCCTCGCTTGCCTGCATGCGCAGCTTCTGCGCCCGCTCTGCCTCAGCCACGGAGGAAATGCGGGCTGGATACTCGTAAAGCTCCCGCTTCATCGCCCCCGGCATCTGCACCAGCGAAGGCGTGGTTGTGCCCGGCACCATCTGCGGCGTCTCGAAATTCCA
>NZ_JAQJCG010000067.1:0-701 GCF_030182565.1 Rhizobium centroccidentale
AGCTGGGAGAGCACCTGCTTTGCAAGCAGGGGGTCAGCGGTTCGATCCCGCTCAGCTCCACCAATCTTCGACGTGTCGAAGATTGTCTCGCCGAAGCTTGAAAGCGAAGGCGGGCTGTTCGGTTATTGTTTGTCGCGCTTGACGCTGACATTGTCTTCTGAAGAAATAAAGGTTTTGCATCGGCTTTCGGGCTTGATGCGTGTTCTGCATACATTGTGAAGAGAAGATTGATCTGGAGGCTTCCAGGTGTTTTGAGTGACCGTATGGTTGTTCAAGGCGTCCGAGCCCGGTCTTTGTGAAACCATGGATGGCCTAGCCGGCCGGATGTGGTGGAGAGATCGGAGGTAGGAAGGAAGCTTGTCGCTCTGGGTCGTCGTTGTTAGCGCTTTCGAGTGCTTCTGACGGACGGCTGGATTACCGTTGCCTGACCGCGCGGTACCGGATTTAATCTCGAGAAGCTGGTCTTAAGGTATGGCCAGGCGCACGCTCGGCGTGTGCGCTTAAAGAATGGACCATACCGAACACGTCGATGGCATTATTGATAGGCTGGGTTGTAAAAGGTAACCCGGTCTGTTGTTCGTTTCCTGACGGAAACGACAACGAGATGATGAGCATTGGCAATGAGAACGATCAAGTGTCGTAAGGGCATTTAGTGGATGCCTAGGCATGCACAGGCGATGAAGGACGTGATACGCTGCGAA
>NZ_JAQJCG010000068.1:0-634 GCF_030182565.1 Rhizobium centroccidentale
GACATCGCCCACCAGCCGGCTCTTGCCCTCGCCCCGTTCAGGGGCCGCGATCCGGTTGATGCCGACATCGATGACGGTGGCGCCAGGCTTCACCCAATCCGCCTTGACCATTTCCGGACGGCCGACGGCCGCCACCAGGATATCGGCGCCCCTTGCAACGGAGGCGAGATCCTTCGTGCGTGAATGCGCTGTCGTGACCGTCGCATTGGCATTGAGCAGTAATTGCGCCATCGGCTTGCCGAACAGGTTGGAGCGGCCGATGACCACGGCATTCAGACCCGACAGGTCTTCGCCATGGATCGAACGTACCAGCAGCATGGCGCCGGCCGGCGTGCAGGAGATCAGTCCGGTTTCGAGATCGCCGGTCGCAAGCTTGCCGGCATTGACCACATGCAACCCGTCGACATCCTTCTCCGGCTTGATCGACTGGATGATGTCATCCGAATCGAGATGCTTCGGCAGCGGCAGCTGCACGAGAATGCCGTGGATGGAGGAATCATCATTCAGCGAGGCCACCAAGGCAGCGAGCGCTTCCTGCGTCGTTTCCGCCGGCAGCGTGTGCTGGACCGACTTGAAGCCGCATTCCCTCGCCATCTTGCTCTTGGAGTTCACATAGGCATGGCTGGCCGGATCG
>NZ_JAQJCG010000069.1:0-595 GCF_030182565.1 Rhizobium centroccidentale
GGCGCGCTACATGCAGATCCTGTCGGATTCCATGTGCCAGAAGATGTCGGGCCGCATCATCAACATCCACCATTCCTTCCTGCCGTCCTTCAAGGGGGCCAACCCCTACAAGCAGGCCTATGAGCGCGGTGTGAAGCTGATCGGGGCGACGGCGCATTATGTGACGGCCGATCTCGACGAGGGTCCGATCATCGAGCAGGACACGGCGCGCATCACGCATGCGCAGTCTGCCGAGGACTATGTCTCGATCGGCCGCGATGTCGAGAGCCAGGTTCTCGCCCGCGCCATCCATGCCCATATCCATCACCGCACCTTCATCAACGGCAACCGCACCGTCGTCTTCCCGGCAAGCCCGGGATCCTATGCCTCAGAGCGCATGGGGTGAGTGATGGCGCGCGCAATAGTGATCGCCGGGAAACAAGCGGCGGCTTCGGTGATCGAGGCCGTGAAGGCTGCAGCGGCAGGACTTGAGGCAGAGGCCGGGGTAAAGACCGGGCTTGCGGTCGTCATCGTCGGTGACGATCCGGCCAGCCATGCCTATGTGAACTCCAAGAGCAAGATGGCGAGGGAATGCGGCTTCAAGTCGGTCCAGCAC
>NZ_JAQJCG010000070.1:0-505 GCF_030182565.1 Rhizobium centroccidentale
GATATGGGTTTAATGTCGTTGAATGGTATTAAGCTGGTAGTGACAATACTAGCCAGCCCTGCTAGGATTTAGATTGCTACGTCTGATCCTGGCAGGTATCTGCAAAGAATTAGAGTACCGAAGCCCTGTGATTCTGTCACGGGGCTTTTGTACATTTAGCGCATGAAGATCATTTTGATCATGTCAGATCGTTTTCACCGCTCGCCGCAGCCGAACGACCGAGCGTAGCGAGTCAGTGAGCGAGGAAGCGGAAGTGCGCCTGATGCGGCATTTTCTCCTTACGCATCTGTGCGGTATTTCACACCCGGCATGGGGCACTTTTCATACAATCTGCATTGATGCCGCATAGTTAAGCCAGTATACACTCCGCTATCGCTACGTGACTGGGTCAGGGCTTCGCCCCGACACCCGCTGACGCGCCCTGGCGGGCTTGTCTGCTGCCGAAAACGCTCGCGGACAAGCCGTGAGCGCCTCCGTCAGCTTCGTTATGTTCCTGTTTCACTTT